>CAMYLH010000035.1 GCA_947259065.1 uncultured Desulfobacterales bacterium | reverse complement strand
CTTTGAAGAAGTCCTGAATCGGCCGGCGTTGTTAACGGTTTCTAAAGCTAGGTCTTACCGCTATTTTCACGGTGTTATCGACCGTTTTGTATACACCGAAAAAAGCAAAGACGCGTTGGTGTATCAGGTCCGCATGGTTCCGTCGTTATGGCTATTGTCGTTAAGGCAGGATTGCCGGGTATTCCAGGATAAAAATGTGATTGACATCGTGCAAACGATTTTTGGTGAACATCAGTTGAGCCAATCGGTGGAATTTCGGCTGCAACGAAATTATCCAACGATGGAATTTTGTGCCCAGTATCAGGAATCCGATTTTGATTTTATCTCCCGGCTTCTCGAGCAGGAAGGCTTATTTTATTTTTTTGAACACTCAAGAACCAAACACACGCTCATCGTGGCCGATGATCGGGCGAGCTATCTCCCTTATCAGGACCATGCTTCCGTTGTTTATGCCCCTGATGCCGGGGAGAAAACGGGTCCGGACGGAATAGAGGAATTTCAGGTCACACAGAATATATGCACCGGAAAAGTAACCTTAAGGGATTATAATTTTCAGTCTCCGAATAAAAATTTAACCTATCAAGCCCAGGCCGGCGCGAACCAGAGGTATGAGATTTACCACTATCCAGGCCGATATATAGATCGATACGGAAAGACGCTGGCCCGAATTCGTCTTCAGGAGATGATCGCCTACAAAGAGATGGCGGTGGGCAGCGGTTCCTACCATCAGTTTACACCCGGCAAATGGTTTAGGCTTACACGGCATGAACAGCGAAAATTTAATCGCCAATTTTTACTGACCGCCATTTCTCACAGCGGATATCAACCCTCGACCAAAAGGCGTGTGGCGGATGAATCCAGACAACCCGGCTACTTTAACGACTTTGTCGCGATTCCCACCTCGGTTACCTTTACACCCGCGCAAACAACACCGCAGCCGCTGATTAAGGGTCCTCAAACCGCGGTGGTGACCGGTCCTGCCGGAGAAGAAATTTATACCGATGAATACGGCCGGGTGAAGATTCAGTTTCACTGGGACCGTATCGGAGGTAAAGATGAAAACAGCTCCGGCTGGGTTCGCGTCAGCCAGAGCTGGGCTGGTGCCGGTTACGGTACATTCTTCCTACCACGGGTTGGGGAGGAAGTGATCGTCGATTTTTTAAACGGCGACTTACGGCGGCCGGTCATCGTGGGCCGTTTATATAACGGAGAAAATACACCCCCTCATTCACTGCCGGGCAACAAAACGATCAGCACCATTAAATCGGTCTCATCCAAAGGAGGTGGGGGATCAAACGAGCTGCGCTTCGAAGATAAAAAAGGCGCTGAAGAAATCTACCTGCACGCAGAAAAAGATCTGACCATTACAATTGATAGCGATAAAGAGGAAACGATCGGCGCCAACCACCAGGTGGTTATCGGTCACAGTCTATCAGAATCCATTGGCAATAATATGCTGTTGTCTGTCGAAAACGACGTGGCGGAGACTATCGGTGGCCGGGTGACGGTTTCTGCGGGAAAGGATTGGATTAGAAGTATCGGCGGCAACCTGACTGAAAAAGTGAGTAAAGCTTGTAGGCTGAATGCAAATAAAATCATCTTTTCAGCCAAAGATGAGATGAGTTTAGAAGCCGGAAAAGCATCGATTATATTAAAAAAAAACGGGGATATCAATATTAAAGGAAAATCGATAACGATCACTGGATCTGGTGACGTCGTGATCAAAGGTAAAAAGGTGCTGAGTAATTAGGAAGTGTGCTTCACAAATATGCCAGTGGCTTTTTAAAAGAAGCAAGATAAATCGGCAAGATTTATCCGTGGTGCCAGATTTGCCAATATGCGATAGTAAAAAATAGATCGGCTGAAGTGGCTTGACGTTCAATTCTTGCCGATGCAGATCTATTTTTTCTATTGCGCCAGCAAAAACAGCTGCACATATCGAGGTTCAAGATTTTCAACGGCCACATTGCCCAACTCGATCTCGATCTCTTCAAAAAGATTTTCCAGGGTTTTGCCGAGCCGTTCGGTGATCTCAAAATCCCTCAGGCCGGTATTTTCTGCCAGCCAGTCTAAAAATCGGCTTTTCATCACCGCAGGGACTTTTCGTGATGTTGCCGTACCGGAAGCGGGATGTCCGGGCAGCAGATTTTCAAAAAAGGGTTTGAATTTCTCCAGTTCGAGTGGCTTTAGCCGTTCGGCCGGTAATTTGAGGTAGTGACCGGCCCACAGGGTCAGAATCAGGTTTTTGTAGGTCAGAAATCCATAAGAGGAGGGTCTGTCAAGATCGATGGGCATTAAAGACAGCAGGTCATCAACGGCTTTTACCTGATTGAAGATATCTTCCATGGCTTCGATATCTTCCAGGGAGGTAAATTCCCGGTAAAGAACCCCGGTTTTGTAGTTATCATAAAACAGTGGCTTTTTGAGCAGCAGCCCGCCAAGCACCCCCAGCCAGTGCTCGCCCCAGAAGGTCAGACGTAATTCGTTGCGGGCAAACCAGCATTGGGAGAGCCACTTCTCGGCCCGCCATTTCAGATTCAATGCGCCGCCGAATCCTACTTTGAATATTTGTGAGAGAGGGTATCTGGTAATCAATGCAGCAGATTTACGGCGGTCAATCCTTGATTTATCCTCGGCCAGTCGTTCCAGGCCGATGCTGATATAGCCGCAGGTTTTCTTGACAATGTCTCGCAGTTCTTCCCGTTCGCGAATCGTTTTATGATCGGCAACAATGACCCGGTTGCACAGGCTGGCAAACTCCGCCTGAATTTGGGTCAGGACGTCACCGGGTTCAATGGCAGTCAGGGCATGGGTGAAGTGATTGTCTTCTTTCAACATCCGGATGGGGTATTGGGACGCCGGCAACAGTGATGGCCGGTCGGCGAAGTGTGAACTAAACTTGGCGCTCTGTTTAGCGAGGTCCTGTGGCTTAATCGGCTGATAAATACCGATAGCCTCATCAAAAGGCAGAAATCCCTTTTCAGCCAGACGCACATTGCGCCGGTGATAACAGTCTTCTTCGGTTTCAGCAGGGATGAGGTGAGTGGCTTCAAGCAGGACGCTTTGATGCAGTTTGTGGTCATAGTCGGCCAGATGCTCGCAGAACTGCGAAAAAAATTTTTTGCGTTGCGCTTCGGTAAAATCGTCCTGATCGTTTACAAGCGGTCGTTCCAGGATGCGAATATAATAAACATTGTCCAGTGTGAAAAACCCTTCCCCGAAATCGGAGGGATCCTGATCGTGCTCTCTGACCCGGACTTCAATGCTTTTAAACAGGTAAAATTCAATCAATTCTAATTTTTCTTCCAGAAACCAGCGGATAAAGCGTTTCGGGTCGGCTTCAAACAATAAGCTTAGCCAGCGCGACACGGATTCAACGTCAATTCGATCTTTGCGCCAGGCCTCCAGATCGACGATATGTTCCCACTGCCTGTTCGATGCCAGGGCCAGCAGGGGCAGCGAATCTCCAATTCCGATGTCATGGATCAGAAAATAAAAATCCTGTTCGGGAAACGAATGCACCAGGGCGACAGGCTGGGGATCTTCCAATATGGTGTTCATTGCCGTTTTTGGAGGCAATGCCAGGATTTGCAGCCGTTTCTGCCGCAGGTTTTCGAAACGCTCCAATGCTTTTTTATCTGCGTTGTCTTCGTTCATGGCGATCTACTTTACTTTTTTTAACCACGAAATACACGAAATATACGAAATATTTGTAGAATAAAAATTGTATTTGTTAGTGTCTTTCGTGCCTTTCGTGGTGAAATTAATTTTTTTAAACAAAGATAATATGAAAAAATGTAATTGCCAAGAGTGTAAACTGCTTTTAGGCTTAAAGGAAAGATGTCAATATTTTCAAAGTCAATGCTTGCGCTGCAATTTGGGGATTTACAGTGGTCGAGATCTATGCTTCGGCTTCAAGTCCGGTTTTCGAATTCCAGGGTGCAAATTTCAGCAAAAGCAACATTCCCGGGATGGCCACCAGTGTGCAGAAGATAAAAAAGCTTTCCCAGCCGATATTCTTGGCCATATACCCGGTCACCGCCGACGCGAAAGTACGGGGAACCCCGATGAGACTCGTCAATAAAGCATACTGCGTGGCGGTAAATTTCTTATTGGTAATACTGGCCATAAAGGCGACAAACGCAGCGGTGCCCATCCCACTGCTTAAATTTTCGAATGCAATCACTCCGGACAGGGTTGGTATGCTGTAGCCGATCCGCGCCAGGACGGCAAAGCCGGCCGTTGATCCCGCCTGTAGCACCCCGAAAATCCAAAGACTGCGGTTTATTCCCAGCCGCAGCAAAATTACACCTCCCAAAAAAGCTCCGGCCATCGTGGCCCCGGTTCCGAATACCTTGACCACTGCACCGATATCGGTTTTGGAAAAACCGAGGTCCAGATAGAAGGGTGTCGTAATGGCGCTGGCCATAGTATCGCCGACTTTATAGAGCAGAATGAAGACCAGAATCCAGACGGCATTGTTTCGGCTGAAATACTCCACCATCGGATTGAGGACGGCTTCTTTCATCGTCCGGGGAGTGCCTGCGCTCGCTTTGGGTTCCGGTGTCAATAATGTCGTCAGAATCCCCGGGACCATGCAGGCTGCCATAATCAAATATACCCTGGAATAAGGCATATGGTCCGCCATGATCAGACCGCCGCCGCCGGCCAGCAACATTCCCAGCCGATACCCGTAAATGTACATCGACGAACCGAGTCCTAATTCTTCATCCGCCAGATCTTCTCGGCGATAAGCATCGATGACAATATCCTGGCTGGCGCTGAAGAACGAAACCAGTATGGCAGCGACAACCATTGTAACCGCATGTTTTACCGGGTCTGAATAGCCCAAAGCGGCTATCGATGTAATCAAGCACCCCTGCGCAACCAGCAGCCATCCTCTGCGGCGGCCTAAGAAAGGCAGCGTAAACCGGTCCAGCACGGGTGCCCAAATAAATTTCCAGGTGTAGGGAAGCTGAACCAGGGTAATCATCCCAATCCAGGTCAGATCAACATTTTTTTCCTTCATCCAGGCCTGCAACACTCCGATGGTCAGAAGAAGCGGAAGACCGGAGGAAAAACCCATCAAAAAGGCCACCAGGATGCGGCGGCTGAAAAGGACCCGGATTATGGATTTACGGTGTTCAGGCAGCAAACAATCCTCACATGGTCGTGGGGGTGATTGAAGGGAATATCGTCTATCTACTTATTCAAAGAAGTACAATCGTAAATTCCGGGAGGCTTGAAAGCTTGCAGGCTATGGCCCAAAACTACCAGTAAATAGCCGGCAGTTCGCTGCAGAAGGCCAAAAAGCGATAAGCGTTGGACTTCCCGGCTTCCTATCTTCATAGCTTCCCAGCTTTCCAGCTTTCCAGCTTCCTAGCCTCATAGCTTCCCGGCCTCCCAGCTTTCCAGCTTTCTGGCTTTTCAAGCATTCGCCGCTTCCAACTGCTTCGGCGTGACAATCGCACCAAATTTTTCTTTTAACGCCACAAGTTCCTGTCGCTGCTCGTGTAAAATATCGTACAGTTTTTGCGGAATGTGCTTCTCCTTGCCGTATGCTTTGATCTGCAGGTCTATTCTGGCGATGATATTGTCGACATACAGCGAAAATTGCTGATCATAGAGGTCTTCCGGATATTCTTTATCGATTTTGGACTTAAACAGACCCTTGAGGTCTTCATATTTCGGCAGAAAACCGACAGGTGTGTCAATCGCATCGACTTCTGCATGGGCACGTCTTTCCAGCCAGGCCATCCAGGCTTTGACATCCCGTTTCTCACCGAGCAGTTTTTTGGAAGTTCCGCCGCGGGCTTCATGGGTTAAAAAGTAATTTAATCCGGCCAGAATAGGCCGTTTATCCGCGGCGATTTTATCACTGCCGAAAAATTGAAACTGAGCTTCCATATATTCTCCCAGGGAGCCGGGGATAAACGGGGCATTGGCCCACGGTTGACGCCGCACCCCGGTAGCGCCGACTTCCGTAGCCGTAGCGGCGGAAACAATGCAGGCGCCGATGACAACTCCACGATCGGAATCTTTTGCTACCCAAACCGGCGGCATGGTGTCACTGTCCCGGCCACTGTACGTAACGATGCGTGTTTCAACACCACTGGAAGCTTCATTCATTTCGGAATAATTTCCCAGCGCTGTGTTGGACAGGGTGCAACGTGAATTGGGATGGGACATCGGGATTTCCTTGCCGTTTTCATCGACCTTGCCTTTATGCCACGGTCCTTGAAAATTTTTTCCTTTTTGCGGTGGCGGGTCCTCCCCGTTGCCTACCCACTGCGGCAGACCGTTTTCATCTATCAGTACATTAGACCATATGACTTCGGTACCGGGATTGCGCAGACATTCCATCAGAATCGGATCACCTTCCCAGTTGACATCTTCCACGATTCCGAAAATACCGGCTTCGGGATTGATGGATCTTACGGACCCGTCTGCGGCGATCCAGGCCTGGGCCAGGTCATCGCCTACAAAATGATCGCCGGCCATGGCGGAGGTGGTCTTGCCGCATCCGCTCGGTGCTGCGCCGATCATCCAGGTCACCCGGTTGCCGGGTCCTTCGATACCGGTGATGAACATGTGCTCGGCCACCTGCTCTTCCCTTTTCTCGTAGACGGAGCGGTCGACAGAGAAACGATGATTTCCTTTTTTCATCAATAGCGTGTTGCCGGCATAGGTGCAGTTAAAACTGTAGGTGGTCAGATGGCTGCGATCCATAAATACTCTGGCATTGGGTAGATCTTCGGGGCGGTTCATTCCTTCACTGTGTATATTGGTGTAGAAATGTCCTAAATTTTCGACTTCCTGATCAAAATCCGAATATACATTACGATATAAAATGTCGGCACTGTGAAGGACATAGGTTGAGCTGGATATTTCAACTGCCGGATTGGATGCCGGTGCCCCCACGGGACCGCGCAAATAAAAACCGATCATCATGGTTTTGCCGCGCATGATGCCCGTCATTTTATCCTGGATATCTTCCAAAGCATCGCTGCGGTCCTTCAGTTTTGCCAGAGAATTGACCTCTTCTCCTTCATTGTGAATATAAAACGTGCGATCAATGATCCGCCCCTGTTCGTCTTTGAGGTCATAATGGATGGTGTGGTTCTCCATGGGCAGCTTCGATTCCTCCCCTTTTTCGATCGAAAGATCTCTGATAAACTGCCGGTCTTCAGCGGATGCCGTATTGATGAACACGCTGTCCGGATCGCAAAGCACGATGGCGTTGGCAATTTTACGTAAAACCGACTCATTTTTTATCAGGCTGAGTTTCGAAAGGTTGGTTGCATCAAGCCTTTCTTCGATCAATTTTTGAGCGGCTTCATTTGTCTTAATGCCTCCCAATTCTGTAACAATGTCGATAACGTCTTTTTTCGGTCCCATTTCAGTTGCTCCCTTTTTTTGTGCCTTCGTATCTTAATGGTTGAAAATTTCACCTTTGCTTTTAAGGTATCATTATATATGACTGGGGTCAAAATATAATCTTTACATAAGCGTTTAAAGGTTCTGGGTTCACAGTTAATTTATATGTGATTTTAATCACCCGAATGCTCTGCTACAATAATATCCTCCAATTTTCGTTTGGGAACATGGTGAACACCTTCATTATCTCGCCAGTACCGGATGCTGTTGTCCGAGCCAACCGTCTCCAGTACTACCTCCTCCTTGGGTTTGCCAATGGCAAGGACAAGCAGAATCTTTAATTGCGAGGGGATATTCAAGCTGTCCCTAAGCGTTTTGCGGTCGATTGAGCCCAGCATGCAACCGGCCAGACCTTTTTCTCTGGCGCCCAGCAGTATCGTTTGCGAGGCAATACCATGATCGCATCCGGCACTTTCACTAATACTTGTGTCTCCGAGAACCACAATGTAAGCCGCAGGCCGTTCACCTTCCTCGGGTCCCGGCCAATCCTTCAAATATCCGGCCCAGGCCAGACAGGAAAATATTTCGGCATTTTTTCGAGCATCGCAGGAAAGTATATATTTCAACGGTTGCAGGTTAGCTCCGGAAGCGGACAGCCGGGCAAGATTTACAAACTCTTTCAGGGTTTCAGGCTTTACTGCCTGGTCCTCATAAAATCGTCGGCAACTTCTATTTTCTTTGACCAATTCGGCAATCATTTTAGCTCTCCTCCTGGCAACTCAATTTTTAAAGACGCGGCATGTGTTGCCGGATCCAGATTGAAACCTTATCAAATTCGTCTTTAAGTTCCCCTAAGGCCTTGCCGCGGTGGCTTATCCGGCTCTTTTGCTCCCGGGTCAGTTCGGCAAATGTCTTTTTCAGTGGTGGGTAATAGAAAACCGGATCGTAGCCAAACCCGTTTTCTCCGGCCGGGGTTTCTAAAAGTAAACCTTCGCAGCGGGCTTCGTAGGTCAAGGCCGCCCCGGTGGGAACAGCTATCGATATGACGCATTCAAAGGCCGCCCGTCGGTTGGTTTTGCCTTTCATCTCGGCTAACAGTTTGGTACATCGCTGAATGTCGCTGGCATCGTCGCCGGCATAGCGGGCCGAATAAATTCCCGGTGCCCCGTCAAGCGCTTCCACCACAAGCCCGGAATCATCGGCCAATGCAGGCAGGCCTAATACCCGTGAAACAAAGCTGGCTTTTTTATAGGCATTTTCATCAAATCGTGAAACAAAGCTGGCTTTTTTATAGGCATTTTCATCAAATGTCTTGCCGTCTTCTACAACGGGAGGGATCGGGCCGAAATCGCTCAGCTTTTTTATACAAATGGGATAATCGGTCAGCAAGTCTCTAATTTCGGCAGATTTTCCGGGATTGCTGGAGGCGATTACCACCGTCAATTGATCCTTCATAGCAACTCTTTATGCCCTAATCGGGTTTATCTGACAACATGTCGCAGTGAATCTATGCTGCCGTCGTTTATCGCGGCTGGAAGCCGCTCCCACAAAGGTAGATAACCCAGACGTACTGAAGTGTCGCTTTAATAATAATTTAGATTAAAAACTAATCATACTTTATTCGTTGTAAAGAGTTAAAATTCCTTAAAATATGGAGGGGGTTCATGGGTTCAAAGGTTCCGTGGTTCAAGCCAGGGCGGGCTGAACCTGTGAACGGTTACCAAAATATTTCAACCCCTCTTGATATTTTTATTAATAACTGGTATGACCTCTAGCCAGTAGAGTTAAAAAAGAGGAATTGAGAGTTTATGTGGAAACTGAAATCGGATCAGCTTTTACGGCCGACGCAATATGTCGAAAAAAATCTGGTCACCGCAATACTGGATGGAACCTATTCGTGCGGTACGACCCTGCCGAATGAAAGAAGCCTGGCGCAGCAAATGGGCGTCACCCGGCCGACACTGCGGGAAACCCTGCAGCGTCTTGCCGCAGAAGGGTGGATAACCATACATCACGGCAAACCCACAGTGGTCAATGATTACTGGCAGGAAGGCGGCTTGCGTTTGCTGGGCACCCTATCAAAATACAGCGATTATTTACCCAATGGCTTTATAACTCATCTGCTCGAGGTTCGCCTGACCATGCTGCCTTCCGTTGCCGGGCGGGCCGCCCGATTTCAGCCGGAAATTTTGCTCGACTGTCTGGCTGAAGCCCGAGATCTGGCTGAGGATGCAAAGGATTTTTCAGACTTCGATTGGAGGTTACAAATGCTCATGGCCAGAAATTCGCAAAATCCGGTATTTTCTCTAATCCTCAACGACTTCGCCCAGATCTTTGCCAACATGGCCAAGCTGTATTTCAAGTTAAACACGGCGCGCCAGGCTTCCCGCACATTTTACAGTGAGCTTACCCGGGCCATCGAGAAAAGTACGCACACGGTTGAGGATGTTGTAAAAAAGGCTATGGAACAGAGTATCTTAATCTGGAAAGAAGTAAAGAAAAGTTGAGGTAAACCGATGCAGCGCTGGAACGGCTGGGGTGACGTAAATATACATTTTCATCTGCCGACCCGGGGTCTGAGGATTTTGCAGGATCTGATCGGCGAAGGACGAGCCCGGCCGGATTATCCCCTTGAACAGTTGATTGAACGAATACCGAAATCACGTCTGGCCCCGCACCCATTGATTTCTTTTGATCCGAAGTTGCGCCTTGACCATGCCCATGGTCAAAGCCTTCCTGACTGGATAGGGTTACGCGCTGGAACGATGCAGCGATTTCCGGATGGTGTCGCCCTTCCGAATACGGTGGAAGAGATTCAGGATCTGTTTGGTTTTGCCCTCAGCAATAATATGGTCGTTATCCCATTTGGGGGCGGCACCAGCGTGGTGGGCCACCTCGAGGTGCCGGAAGCCTGTAGGCCGGTGCTCAGTTTGTCTCTGGAGCGCTTCAATCGTCTGGTGGACCTGGACAGCGCCAGTCGGCTGGCAACCTTTGAGGCCGGAATTCGTGGACCCCAGCTTGAGCACCAACTTAACGCCAGGGGGTTTACCCTGGGACATTATCCCCAATCTTTTGATTATTCTTCACTTGGCGGATGGGTCGTCACGCGATCCAGTGGACAGCAATCCAAGTACTACGGTAGAATCGAGCAGAGTTTTGCGGGAGGGACTGTCTTAACACCTCGGGGGCCCATGCATTTTCAAGCATTTCCTGCATCTGCCGCCGGTCCTGACCTGCGCCAGCTATTGCTTGGATCGGAAGGCAGAATGGGGGTCTTGACCAACGTAGTCGTCAAGATTGTTGAATTGCCTGAAATAGACGATGTTTATGGAGTCTTCTTTCCGTCATGGGAGCGGGCTATCCATGCCGTACAAACCATAGCCGGGACGGATATTTCATTTTCGATGATGCGGCTGAGCAATCCTGCCGAAACAATGACGAATTTGGCGTTGGCCGGCAATGAGCGGCAAACCACACTTCTGGCCCGATATCTTCATTTCCGTGGCTTATCCGAAACAAAAGCTTGCATGTGCCTGGTGGGCTTTACCGGTTCCCGCCGATTGACGGCCACGGCCCGACGGGCGGCATTTTCAATCATTCGCCGGTATAAAGGCATACGCGTTGGAAAGCCCATGGGGAATGCCTGGAAAAAAAACCGTTTCCGATCCGCCTATTTGCGAAACACGCTCTGGGATCTAGGCTATGCTGTGGACACCGTGGAAACGGCCATCACCTGGGACAAAGTGACGCCTGCCATGAAAGCAATTGAAAAATCACTCCATGAGGCCATAACACCCGACCATGAGCGAATCCATGTTTTTTCTCATCTTTCGCATGTTTACCCCAGCGGTTCCAGCATATATACGACGTTTCTTTTCCGGCTGTCGGAAACACCCGCTAAAACACTTGAAGCCTGGAAACGCTTAAAACAGGCGGCCAGCCAAACGATTGCGGCAGCCGGTGGCACCATCAGTCACCAGCATGGTGTGGGCAAAGATCACAAAAAATATATGGCGACCGAAAAAGGGGCCATTGGGATCCAAACGCTACAGAAAATGTTCAATCATCTCGATCCGGGGCACCATATGAATCCCGGGAAACTGCTGCCGGGAGACAGAGGACGGAGGACAGAAGGCAGAAGACAGATGTGAAGGGACAGAAGTCGGATGACAGAGGACGGAGGACAGAAAAGAAGTCGGAATTTTTTAGGTGGGAGGGAGAAAAAGAGAAAACTGGCAGAAAACAGATGATCTAGGGATTTGTAAAGAATAACAAATTAAAAAGACGCACAGCGGATAGTTGATAAGTCGACTTGGCCCAATCTGTAACATCTTTTGACCGAAATCTGTTTTCTGTCCTCTGTTTTCTGTCCTCTGTTTTCTGTCCTCTGTTTTCTGTCCTCTGCCTTCTGTCCTCTGCCTTCTGACATCTGACCTCTGTCTTCTGACCTCTGTTTTCGTGCAAAGGAACAGTCAATGAGCTTACGAAACTTACCGAAAATCTGGGATTTGATCATCATCGGCGGCGGCATCACCGGTGCCGGCATATTCCGGGAAGCTTCGCGCATGGGTTTAAACGTTCTGCTCGTCGACCAAAAGGATTTTGCCTGGGGCACCTCCAGCCGCTCGTCGAAGTTGGTTCATGGCGGCTTGCGCTATCTTAAAGAAGGCCATTTTCTGATGACCAAAACTGCTGTGGCCGAACGCGAACGACTGCTCAAGGAGGCTCCCGGTCTGGTTGAATCTCTGGGATTTTTATTGCCGATTTACGAAGCCCAGAGCCCGGGCCGACGAACCATGCAGGTCGGGTTGTCGCTGTATGATATTATGGCCCGGGAGCGCCAACATCATTATTATGATGCCGAAGAGTTCAGCCAAATGGTCCCCCATATCAACCCCAATGGCCTTAAAGGGGGATTTCATTTCCTGGATGCCCAGGTCGATGATTCCAGACTGGTTTTGCGCCTCATCAACGAGGCGGTGGCATCCGGTGCCTGTGCTCTGAATTATACAGCTGTGCGCCATATCGACCGTAATGATGAAGGTCATGTTGTCGGCGTCGAGTTGGAAGATGTTGAAACTCATGAGATCAAAAATGTATTTTCTCCCGCCGTGATCAACGCCACCGGATCCTGGGCCGAGAAATTACATCCTTCACCGGAACCCCAACGCCATCTTAGACCCCTGCGCGGCAGCCACCTAGTGTTTTCAGCCGCCGCAATACCATTGACCGAAGGATTCAGTTTCATGCACCCACTGGATAATCGTGCGGTTTTCGTGATTCCCTGGGAAGGCGCCATACTGGTGGGCACGACCGATCTCGATCACCCCCAAGATCTTGCCATAGAACCGAACATTACCGAAGCGGAAGTTACTTACCTGATGGAAGGAATTCAGGCCATCTTTCCATCTCTGAATATCTCACTGGCAGATTGCCTGTGCGCATTTGCAGGCATCCGGCCGGTTTTCAGCGAAGGAAAACTCAAGCCTTCCGATGAATCCCGCGAACATGTCGTCTGGGTCGATCACGGCCTGGTAACGGTTACGGGCGGTAAACTTACAACCTTCCGCCGCCTGGCCCTGGATGCCCTTAAAGCCGCCAAATCCTTTCTGCCCCCCGACAAGATGATTGACCGCAAGGCACCGGTTTTCAACGAGGTGCAACAATTACCCGCTCTGGAATACGGACTGTCGCCGGAAACATGGCGCCGTCTCTATGGCCGTTACGGCAGCGCGGCCGATACCATCGTTAAGACCGCCAAAGCCGACGATCTTGCAACCATTGCCGGTACCCATACGCTATGGGCCGAATTGCCCTATGTGGCTCAAAACGAGCAAATCAGGCATCTTGGTGATCTGCTGTTAAGGCGGGTTCGTATCGGGCTGTTGACACCGCACGGCGGAAAGGCCTATTTAAAACGCATCCGAAAACTCTGCAAAAAAGTCTTGCCGTGGGATCGGCGGCGCTGGAAAGAAGAAATCGATACATACCTATCGCAATGGAATCATGCCCACGCGCTGCCGGTCCGGCGCGCCGAAGGTCTGGCGACACGAAAATTTATTTCTTTTAAGGCGCTGGGAGCGGTTTTGAGTTCCATTTACTATAAAATTGGGTCTGCGAGAAGAAGAAGGAAAACAGCGGGAAATGCCTGAATTGCTGACATTAGGCCTTTATCGGGTTATAGTTGACAACATGTTGAATGATAGTTTTGGATTTGATGGCCATTTTTCCGGTGTATCCGGGTAAGGGGTTGAAGTCAATCTTAGGGAAAGGTAATAGATGGACAATAAAGACCTCCTGTTGGCCATTGACAACGGCACCCAGAGCTTGAAAGCCTTGATCTTCGATCTTGAAGGACAACTCCTGGTAAAAGAGCTCGTACCATTTACTCCTTACTTTTCAAAAAAGCCCGCCTGGGCCGAACAGGATCCGGATGTATTCTGGGAGGCACTTTGCCGGGCCTGTCAGGGACTCTGGCGTCAACATCATCACTACAGAGAACGCATTGCCGGGGTGGCTATCACTACCCAACGGGGCACTGTGGTCAATGTGGATGAGAACAGCAAACCCCTCAGGCCGGCAATGCTCTGGCTGGATCAGCGAAAAACCCATGGATTGCCTCCTGTGGGTGGCCTATGGGGGGGCATTTTCGGTATTGCCGGCCTCAGTAAGACCGTGGCTTACCTCCAGGCGGAAGCCGAAGCGAACTGGATCAGCACCTATCAACCGGAAGTCTGGCAAAAAACCCATAAATACCTGCTCCTTTCCGGATATCTGACCTATAAGCTGGTCGGAAAATTTGTCGATTCCGTTGGTTGCCAGGTCGGCTATATTCCCTTTGACTATAAGCGCTTGCGATGGTCCGCCTGGTGGAACTGGAAATGGAAGATTTTATCCCGTATTGACCCCTCCATGATGCCGGAGCTTATCCCCCCAGGTCAGATTCTCGGAACCATAAGTGCCCAGGCCGCGAATAAGACCGGAATTCCGCATGGATTGCCCCTGGTGGCGGCGGCAGCTGATAAAGCCTGCGAGGTCATCGGTTCGGGAAGTCTCGAATCCGAGATCGGCTGTTTAAGTTACGGCACCACTGCCACAATCAATGTTACCCACGAAAAATATGTCGAACCCATTCCACTGCTTCCGCCTTATCCAGCGGCCGTCCCCGGCTATCATACCGTCGAAGTCCAGGTGTTTCGCGGATACTGGATGGTCAACTGGTTCAAGGAGGAATTCGGCCATCTCGAAAAACGGCAGGCAGCCGAACTGGGACTCACGCCTGAAGAGCTGTTTGATAAACTCGTCGACGAGATCCCGCCGGGTTCAATGGGATTAATGCTTCAGCCGTATTGGACGCCGGGATTGAAAACACCCGGACCAGAGGCCAAGGGTGCTATTATCGGCTTCGGGGATGTTCATACCCGCGCCCATCTGTACCGTTCGATTCTGGAAGGTCTGGCATATGCCTTAAGGGAAGGTAAAGAACGCATTGAAAAACGCAGCCGCACACCGATTACGAGCCTGCGGGTGTCGGGCGGAGGGAGTCAGAGCCGTAATGCCATGCAATTAACCGCAGATATATTCGGTTTGCCGACCGCCAAACCCCACATTTACGAAACCTCAGGACTAGGCGCGGCCATCGATGCGGCCGTAGGTTTAGAACTGCACCCGGATTTTAAGACAGCCGTAAAAGCCATGACCCATGTGGGTGAGGTTTATGAACCGGACCAACGCAACCACCGACTTTATGAAGCACTCTACCGTGACGTCTACAAGAAGATGTACAAGCGTTTGAAACCATTATACAAGCGTATCCGGGAGATCACGGGATATCCGAAGTGAGAAAAAGTATGAAGCGGCTGTCTATTTCATTGGGCAAGCAGAGTCGCAAAGAGCGCAGAGCCCTTATATTTTTCATTTGCCGGTGACCTGCCGTCGCTCAGGCTATGTCAAGGCAGGTTACCGGCAAATGGTCTAAGCAACTGGGGTCCGACCCCATCTGATGCCTCGGCAAACGGGGAGGCCTAAGGCTGATTTATTTCTGGGATGTCCCGCAGAACAGAATTAAAGGTGGCATCAGAAAATCCAGAGGCTGTCACCAAAGCATTGAGTGCCTAAGATTAGTAGATACCGGTTTATAACAAGCGGGATGGAGCTGACAGGAAAAGATAGGCGGTTGGGTAAAGTTTTTAGGTTCTCAAAGTGTCGTGGTCTGCAGCTCATCCAGAGACGTTAGCTCAGTGCCATGTTAACCAGATAATAATATGAGCAAATCTAAAATTAAGCCGCTCAGAAAGATTTACTTTTCCAGCCAATCTTAATTTTTTAATCATTTAGCAGTATATCCGGCGTCTGCTCACGCAAAACGTTCTGCATTGACACTATATTCCATAGGAGTTATATCATGAGTACTTTAAGTTTACGACTACCGAATTCTTTACATAGGAGTTATATCATGAGTACTTTAAGTTTACGACTACCGAATTCTTTACATGAACAAATTCGGCACCTGGCAAAAAGGGAAGGGATATCTATTAACCAGTTCATAGCTTCAGCGACTGCAGAAAAAATGACGGCGTTGCTTACTGAGGAGTATCTAAATAAAAGGGCTCACAGGGCATCACGGAAAAAATTCCAGGCGGTGTTGGATAAAGTGCCTGATGTTGAGCCTGAAAACTATGACAAGTTATAGCTTAGTCCCAGAAATTGCAGAACAAAGCGCTGCACCTGACCGGGAGAAGCTGGCGGATTTATCGTTAAATGCCCTGCAGAAAAGGTAGGCATATAGCCGGCAGGTGAGCTCTACGTTGGCAATGCACACTTATTTCAGACAAAATCCAATTGCATCCCCCTAAATTTTAATGTATTCTGGTGTGGTTAAAAGCATTGTGGAGGATACCTCATGAATGAAAAGACTAACGCTAAGGAGCTAATATTTAAGCGCATTTTAGACGAACAAAAACAACTTGCATTCTATGGCGTCCAAAATATTGGATTATTCGGCTCTTTTGTCAGAGGTGACCAGACACCATTGAGCGACATAGATATTCTCGTGGAATTCACGCCTGAAAAGCATACTTTCGACAATTTTATGGAAGTTGCATTTCTGTTGGAAGAAATTCTGGAACGCAAAGTCGAGTTAATTACGCCAGAGGCTCTCAGTCCACACATCGGACCACATATTCTAAGGGAGGTTGAGCGTGTCCCTATCGCCGCTTGAATATATCCATCATATCCTTGACGAGATCGACTTCATCTTAACTCAGATATCGGATATGGATTATGAGTCATTTGTCAGAAATCCAACGGTTAAGAGGGCATTCGTTCGAAGTCTCGAGATCATCGGTGAAGCCTCCAAAAAACTGCCGGAGGATGTTAGGGTGATGCAACCGGACATCGAGTGGCGAAAAATCACTGGAATGCGAGATAGGCTTATCCACGATTATTTTGGAGTTGATTACACAATAGTCTGGGATGTTGCAACAACCAAGCTTTCAGACCTTCGCATGAAACTTCAGACTCTGCTTGAAGCAATCGAAAAAGGCCAACCAACCAGTTGAGCAGACGGCGTGTAGATAGCGGTTTTTCCTAAAGACCGTGCTATCTTGACACTGAAATGGGCCGCTGCTCACTTTCACGTTAGCTTAAAATATAAGACCTGGAGAGCCACTATTTCTTGGGATAGACAAACGCCTTCGGCTTGACACAGTCCTCAATCCGCAGATTCAACGGAAAAATCCAAGTAAATGATCGATTACTTAGCTGGCTTAATCAAGTGAGTATGAGAAGCTTTGTAAACCAAACACGGGAAAATAGATGAGACAATTCATATATTACCTTATATGTAGTTTAATCATCACTCAATTGATAGGATGTACCCCAATGACCGAGACACAAAAAGAAAGAGAAGCGCGAATTCAGTCTTCTCCCCAATCTCAAAATGGTACGTTTGTTAATCCTAATGGGGTCTCTGCTAAACTGTTTTCACAAGAAACCTGGGAAGTCACAAAAGAATATATCTTCGGTAAACGAATCGACCCAAAGCCACTAATCGCCCTCCCCATTCATCGATTGCATCCGGAACAATGGGAAAATCATCAGGCAGGGCAATTTTCTTTTTCTTGGATAGGACATTCCAGCATTTTTATTTCGATGGAAAACCAAAGAATTTTAGTTGATCCAGTACTGGAACAACGCGCATCCCCTTTTTCCTGGATTGGCCCAAAGCGGTTTCATCCGCCTCCGGTCACAGCAGAGGAACTTCCAGACGTCGATGTCGTCTTGATCACCCATGACCATTATGATCATTTGGAAAAATCAACGCTTGTTACAATTAATGAAAAGGTCGAACGTTTTATCGTACCGTTAGGCATTGGTACACTATTAGAGGATTGGGGAATAAATCCCCCTAAAATCATTGAGTTGGATTGGTGGGAAAGCTATTCTTCCGGTTCTCTAAAGTTTCATGCCACACCGGCAGTTCATTATGCCAGTCGCGGGTTATTTGATTCAAATCAACGATTATGGTGTTCCTGGTCGATTGTCGGAAAGGAAAAGAGGGCTTTTATTAGTGGTGATTCCGGCTATTTTGATGGATTTAAGGATATTGGCAAACAATTGGGGCCTTTTGATGTGACATTCCTTAAAATTGGGGCGTTCAATGACAAAGGTAATTGGCGAGCGCTTCATATGACACCCGAAGAAGCAGGACAACAGCATTTGGATCTCAGAGGGCAATTACTGGTTCCCTTGCATTGGGCAACCTTTGATTTGGCTTTTCATCCCTGGTATGAACCCATTGAAAGATTGGTCACCTTCTCCGAACAAGAATCCGTTACCCTAATCACGCCCGAAGTAGGGGAAAAAATCAATTTACGAGGTAAGCCTAATACCGATCATTGGTGGTTGAAATATAAAACAAAAAATACCAAACAATTGTTTGATAAATGAAAATTTTATATAAAATGAAACTGCAGTTAACAAATCGCTGCACTGGATTTTTACTCCGCTACGCTTCGTAAAAACCAGTGAGCTCAATCGTTAGAAGCATAAAAGGGAAAATATGTCAGACGGGAAAATTGAAAAATTGGCCGTATTAATAGATGCAGACAACGCCCAACCTTCTATTGTTGACGGTCTATTTATTTAAAAGATAAAAGAAAGAAGTAAAGAAAAAAACTTCTAACAGCTGCTGCCTAACGAGACGGTTGAATTTAAGCAGCATGGACTGCAGCTTAGAGTAAGCCGTCAGGAATCGGTGTTCTTGACGTTGCGAGCAAGGTGATCTTCCCCATGAACACGAACATTGCAAAGCCGGTTAAAGTGGCAATCATCGGCGCCAGCGGAACCTACGGCAAGGGGATCCTCGCCCGGGCCGAGGAGATCGGTGTAGAAGCGGTGGTGGTCACACGGTCGCCGCACAAATTCAGAAACGTGAAGCCGACGACTACGGTGGTCGAGGCACAGCTAGATGAACAGGAGCGATTGAAGGAGTCGTTTACGGGCTGCGATGGCATCATCTCGGCGCTCGGCGACGACAGGCAGAAGCGCCCGAAGACGCACAACCTCCCGCACGTCTGGTACGCCATGAAGGCCGCCGGCGTTACAAAGTACGTCGGCATGGGCTCCGGTCCGATGATGATGCCGGGTGAGAAGCGTGGGGGTTTCCAGCTCGCCGTGCACCCCCTGCTGAGCGTGCTGAAGCTTTTTGGTGTCGACTTGCTGGAACAGAACGAGTGGGAGCGCGACAGTCTGCTTATGGGCAAGAACGGCGCAGATGGCATCACATGGGTGCTTACCCGACCCGTGAGGCCGACCCAGACGCCCTTTGTCGGAGCTTACGCGCATAAAGATAAGCGCGGCCCGATGAACTGTTCGATCTTCGACCACGGCGACTTCTGCTTGTACTGCGTGGTGTCGAATGAGTGGAACAAGCTTGCGCCGCATGTCAGTTCCGGGCCGCAGCCCGAGAAGAAGTAGGATCGCGCAAATCGTTATTGTTGACAGTGTCAGGCATATTGTGAAAAATAAAGACCTGAGGGTTTTCAGCGTCGGAATTTATCTGCAACACCGTTTACAAGGGTATGCTGGAGACTGAGGGATATCTGTGAGCTATTCTCCAACCATTCGAATCGTGCGAGGACAAGAGTGCAGTAACGATCCTTGTGCTGCGCTGCAAGAAATAGCGGCTCAAAATTATGGACCCTCACTTGCTCTTCCGGTTTCACACCTCAGAATCTGGTATGAGAAGAACCCCTCTATATTTAGGATTGCAATGACCGCAGAAAATATGGTTGTCGGATATATCTCATCTCTTCCTCTTTTCGCTGACCTATTTGAGCGGACAATTGACCCTGATTTTCAGGAGAATACTATTACTGCGGAAGATATCGATACCTCGTTATGCTCCTCTACTGGCGGCGTTTTCATATCCTCCATAGCGGTAGCACCTGAATATCAGAAGCTTTCTTCCGCATCGCTTCTCCTGCGCCTGGCTTTTATAGAGGATCTTATTCGTGCATGCTCGGATGAGAATCAAACGGTTCAGTTCTCAGCTCAGACACTCTCGGCAAAAGGAGAAGCTTGTATGAGATCCCTCGGGATGAAAGCCCGCGGCTTCACAACTTCGAGATGGAGAATACATTATGGCAAGTTAGGGAGAGCGGATTTGCGTAGTATCCAAAAGGAACTACAGCAGAAAATGGCAACTCGTTTCAAATGAGCGGCATGCGCATTTCAGCATTATGCTCAAATTCAAGACAGGCCGATGCATTCCGCCTGGCTGCGTTGCAAAAGCTCGGAATATCCAGATATTCCTGCGTTTTGTGCCTTGCCAATCGGGCTCCTCAACGCCTAAAATCATGACTATAATTTACCTAATCAACCATTCAACCAGTAAACTATTCAACGAGGTCTGAAGCAAAAATACATCACCAAACTTTTGCAATGCATTCGCCGTTTCCAAAAGACGGATTATACCTGCTTAATTACTCCTGCCTGAGATCGATGATTTCCATCCGATTGTTGCGGTCCGGGTGTCTGGTTGAAGGCCCTTCGGTCAGTACGACCAGATCTCCGCTGATTTCATTGGATTGAAGCCAATTTTTTGTCCATGATCTCCAGTCTTCCGGATGATCGGGTTGATGTATGGGCCAGACACCGTAGGAAAACATGAGGTCCTGAATGGTTTTTTTCTGGGAGCTGACGGCGGTGATCCAGACCGGAAGCTTGAAACGGGTGATGCTTCTGGCAATGGCTCCGCTATGGGTGGGGACGATCACGGTAGCCGGCGTAATCCGGTCCAAAGTGGTCTCGACACTCGAGGCAATCAGATCCTCAATTTTGATTTGGTCGCTTTTACGATTTGTTGGCAGCACCGGCCGGCTGGAATATACCGCGCGATGGGGTTCTATGGCAGCAGCGATTTTTGCAAGCATGGCGACGGATTCAACCGGATACTCTCCCATGGCGGATTCGCCGGATAGCATCACGCCGTCAGTTCCGTCCAGGATCGCATTGGCAACATCGGTGGCTTCCGCCCGGGTCGGGCGGCGGCTGGTAATCATGGATTCCAGCATTTGGGTGGCGGTGATCACCGGTTTGCCCAGCATGTTGGCCTGACGCATGATATTTTTTTGTACCACAGCAATTTGTTCGATGGGTATTTCCACCCCCAGATCGCCGCGGGCGATCATGATGCCGTCGGCGGCCCGCAGAATGTCAGCCAGATGGTTGAGGGCCCCGGCGCGTTCGACTTTAGCAATAATGAACGGATTGTGCCCCAGGGTCGTGGCAGCTTTTCGAACCGCATCAATGTCGGCTCCGGTTTCGACGAAGGATTGACTAACGGCATCGACGCCGTTATCCATGGCAAATTTAAGACATTCATGATCGCCATCCGTGAAAGCGCTGATAGCCAGATCGATGCCCGGCAGGTTGAGACCCTTGCGCGAACGCAGTCTACCGCCGACAAGTACTTTGCAGTGAACATCGGTTCCGGCGATTCTAGCCACTTCCACCTCGACATAGCCATCGTTTATATATAATTTGTCACCGGGTATCACAGTTTTTGGCAGGGGCGCAAAGCTCACGGAAACACGACCGGCATCACCGACAATCTCCTCGGTTGTCAAGATAAATGACTGGCCGGGCTTTAATTCGATCGGTTCCCCGGCAATTTGACCGATTCGCATTTTGGGTCCGGGAAGATCCGCCATTATGGCCACTTGTCTACCGGTGGCCTGCGATGCCGCCCTGATCCTTTTGATCGTTTCCTGATGACTGGAAAAATCGCCGTGGGAAAAGTTCAGCCGCGCCACATTCATGCCGGCTAAAAGCATCCGCTGCAGAATTGCCGGTGCATCCGAAGCCGGTCCGACGGTGCAGACCAGTTTGGTTTTGTTGGCAGGAAAGGTCATGAATTTCTTCCTTGTTATCTGAAGTCAGATGACAGATGACAGAAATCGGAATTCGGAGAGAAAAAGCATTCCGCATTCCCCATGGCACCTTCCGCATTCAGATACTTCTGTCTTC
Organism: uncultured Desulfobacterales bacterium; assembly: GCA_947259065.1. Lineage (GTDB taxonomy): Bacteria > Desulfobacterota > Desulfobacteria > Desulfobacterales > JAFDCJ01 > JAFDCJ01. The sequence goes on along the minus strand of CAMYLH010000035.1, from coordinate 3,411 downwards.
TGGCTGGTTACTTCAGTTCTAAATATTTCAGGATGCCTGCCTTGTATTTTTCCTTGAACGCCTTGTCTATTTTTTCGACAGGATTGGCCCCCAGAAATAGCAACAACTTCTCCAGCTCATTTTTTCTGGCATCGGCATCGGCAGTATTTTTTAGATTTACGATCTTATTTTCGATTTCAAAATATTTTAGCTTGTCATCCAGCGGCAGTTGCCAAAACAGTAAAAACCCACGCTCCGGAAAATCCACCTCCAGCAGTCGATAACAGTATTGCATGAATGCTTTCTCCAGCTCGCGACGGATGGCGGCGATATTCGCTTTTTCCTCTTCCAGTCTTTCGGGATCGCACGGCTTTCCAGCCACCTCCAAATACATTTTTATTTTAGGCTCGGTGCCCGAAGGCCGTACTGTTAATTTTATTGCGGTCGTCTCCGGCAGGCTGTCAATGTAATAAATCAGAATATTTCTGGCGGATGTATCTGTTTTTGACAAATGGGGTTGGGGGTCTCCCCGGCGGCGATCCAGCCGTTCTTTAACGCTGAAGTTACCAAATGATTCGATTTTCGTATTTCTCAAATGATCCATAATAAGGCCGATCTGTTCCATGCCTTTGGCCCCCAATAACCGGATTTCGGTCAGATAATTGTGGCAGTAGCCGTAGGATGCGTAAAGTTCGTTGAGATCGTCCAGCAGCGTTTTTTGCTGCTTTTTCAATTCGGCGGCATGTTCGGATAGCCAGATCGCCGCACAAGCCGCATCTTTATCCCGGGCGTAATTGCCGGTGAGATATCCGTGGCTTTCTTCGGCTCCAAAAATAAAATCATTGATGTTCCCCTCTGTTTCAATTTTGTTCATTTCATCAGCGATATACTTGAAACCGACCAGAAGATCGCCGATGCATTGGACTCCGTTTTCCTGGGCGATTTTTTGCATCAATGACGAGGTAACATCCGTTTTGATCATGACGTTTTCCCGGTTCAAGCGACCAATGGATCTGTATTTTGAAATGGCATAGTTGGTCAGGATGATTCCAATTTCGTTTCCAGTCAAAAACTGCCACGAGCCGTTGTGATTTATCATCACACCGATTCGGTCGGCATCCGGATCCGTGCTGATTAAAATATCTGCATTCACTTTTCGGGCAAACGGCAGAGCGTTGTCAAAGGATTCGATTACTTCAGGATTCGGAATGTTAAAGGTAACATTCTCAAAAGCGCCACTCAAATTCGATGTCCGGGGATCAAGGGTAACATCAAAATCCAGTTTCCTTAATATCGGATAAACTGATGTCAGGCCGGTGCCATGCAGCGGTGAGTATACTATCTTCAATTCACGTTCATCCGACAAGGACACCTGGCTAACCGCATCATAATAGGCATGGTCCACCTGTTCATCAATCAATTCAATCATCCCTCTTTCTGCGGCCTCATCAATATCGACAACCTTTATTTCGGTGACATTTCCGGCGACCTCATCGACCAGAATCTGGTCCTCGGGGGGAATCAGTTGACCGCCATACTGATCGTATACTTTCTTGCCGTTGTCTGAGGGAAGATTGTGACTGGCGCTGAACATGTCACCGGAAACGGCGTTTAAATAGCGTATCGCATAGGAAAGCTCCGGCGTGCTTCTCTCCGCTTTGAACATATAAACCTTAATTTCGTTTGCGGCGTAGACAGCCGCGGCGGCATTGGCCAGCCGGCGACCGTCAAGATTCCTAACGGGGTTGGCAAGCGTTTCATCATAAATCCCTGTTTGCGTGTATTTGCGGACATCAAATGCCAGTATCACACCTCGTTGCTTGGCCTGCTCACCGTATTGGCGAAGCAGGTACTGGGAATGCCCCTGGGCCGATGCCTGAATGGTCCAGGTATTGATCCGGTTGGGGCCGACACCGACCAGTCCCCTGCGCCCGCCGGTGCCGAAGGGGATCACCTGATAAAAGGAATCCATCAGAAAATTCCATTTTTCCTTTTTAATCAAATAAGCAATCTGCGGGACATAATCTTTGAAGGCTTCATCGGTCAACCAGGTTTCCAGCCACTTTAATGCCGAGTTGGCATATTTTTCAGATACTTCCAGACTGTTGAAACCGCTTTCTGTTTTGTTTAGCAGTGATTTTACGTTCGTCATTTAAATCCTCTTTTTTTTGCATATAGGTATGAATGGTGTGCCGTTAACCACACATACTGATACGGGTTCAGGGTAATTAAATCCGGGTTGACGGCATCCCCGCTTATCAGATCCGTCATCCGGTCGGCCATTCCTCTTTGTGCCAGTGACAGCGGGATCTCAGCAGCGGAGATATTTGTAAGCGCATATATGGTTTGATCTTCGGCATATCGTTTGATCGCAAATATCCTGGGATCGATCTCAAGTACCTCAAAGGCCGCATTGGGATGAAAGGCTTTTTGGCGTTTGCGTACCCTGATCAGATCTAAATAGGGGTAAAAAACCCTGGAGCGAAAGGATGCCGGATCCTTTAACTCCGCCAGCAGGTTTTCCGCCTGAAGTTTTTCCCGGTTAACGGTTCTGGCCCGGCCGGTCTGCTCAACGCCCCGGGTCCAGTTGCGTGAACCCAGCAGACTGTGGATGTAGGTGGCGGGTACACCCGGCAGCACATACTGGACGGCCTGGGATGCCAGGAATTTATCCGCCCGGGTGGCGTCTTTATCCGCCAAAATCGCATCCACATAGGTAATGTTCAGTTCATAGGGGCTGTCCGTGCCATCCTGATTCTGTTTATAAGAAACCCGTCCTCCGTTGGTCTTGACGATATCAATCAACTCCGCCAGTTCCTCGGGCGACAGTATTCCCTCCAGCGGGCGCACGCCGATGCCGTCATGGGATGCGGTAAAATTAAAAAAGGCGTTGTGCGGTGATGCCAGATGAAGTCCCCGGGCCCACCGGGAAAGTACGGTGGTGTCTTGTTTGACAAATGAATAAAAAAGCAACGGGGGCAAGGTGAAATTATATACCATCTGGGCCTCATCCCGGCCGTTGCCGAAATAGCTGATGTTCTCGGCATGGGGCACGTTGGTTTCGGTGATAATCACGACATCCGGTGCCACCACATCCAATATGCTTCGGTAAAGTTTCACCATGTCGTGGACCTGGCGCAAGTGAATACAGTTTGTGCCGATCTCCTTCCACAGATAGGCGACGGCATCGAGACGCAGGATGGTGGCCCCCTGCTGTACGTAAAAAAGAAGCACTTCGATCATTTTTTCAAGCACATCCAGGCTTTTAAAATTAAAATCGATTTGATCGGCGCTGAAGGTCGTCCATAAATGAACGCTCTTGCCGTCTTTTTTTTTAAATTCGGATAACAGGGGCAGCGACCTTGGCCGGGTTACCTGGGAAAGGTCTGATGCGGGGTCGACTTCGATGGCAAATTCACGAAACCCCTCTTT
>CAMYLH010000034.1 GCA_947259065.1 uncultured Desulfobacterales bacterium | reverse complement strand
TATGAAACCTGTGCCACCGGCAATGCATCCATGTGGGCCATGTCCGGCGGTGAGATTGCAGAAATGGATTTCGATCGCACTCTGGCAGTTTCCGGATTGGAGGAAACTATCGCCTATCTTCAGAAGATTGAGATGGGGCTTTTCAAAGATATCGAATACATCGAATTTCGAACCTGCCGCGAAGGGTGTCTGGGAGGTGTGCTTACCGCCATCGATAAGTATCTGGCCAAAAGCGCTGTTCAAAAGATGGTCAAGCTGTTTGGACTCGGTCGCCGCCTGACCCGGGACAATATATTGCGCATGTATGAAAAAGGACAATTTCAAACGGAAAAAAGTCCTGCCAAATTAATTGATTTATATGGAACCAAAAAAGCGTCCCTGTCCCTCGAGTCCTTGCAGGAAATAGAAGAAATCATGGAGCTTCTCAGAGACACCGATTGCGCTGCCTGCGGTGCACCCGACTGTCGGACATTTGCCGAAGATATTGTCCGCGGTAGTGCCTCATTACAAGATTGTCTCTGGATAAGTGCCCACAGCTCAACTAAAAGCAAAAAGAAAAAGGGGGAAAGTACCATGACAGTAAACGATCTTGTGGAACGATTTGATCTGCAGGTCGTCGCCGGTGACAAAGGCCTCGATCGCCAGGTTGAAGACGGCTACTGCGGTGATTTGCTCAGTGAAATTATGGGCAATGCCCCCGAGGGTTGCGTCTGGCTGACCATCCAGGGACATCAAAATATTGTGGCAGTGGCGGTTCTGCGTAATATGGCCGCCATCATTGTAACCGGTGGCCAAACACCGGATGATGAAACCCTGCAAAAAGCAAATCAGGAAGGAATCCCCATACTGCTGTGGCCTGATCCTTCTTATCGACTGGCCGGTCTTCTTTATTCGATGGGGATCGGGAAGGCCCCGATCGAATAAATTTTTCCTAGAACCCGCGACCACAAAAAGGTAACTCTAAACCGTTCAACCCCGAAACTGTCAACACTTAAATCAAGGATTTCAAACTGATTGCGCGAATTATCGCTTCACATATTGGATATTGCTGAAAACGGGATTACCGCCGGTGCCGATGAGATTCATATCCTGGTGATAGAAGACCACACCACGGATTTGTTGACCATTAAAATCACAGACAACGGTCGAGGGATGCCGGCCGAAAAAATTGAAAAACTGACCGATCCGTTCGTGACTTCCCGCACCACCCGCAGGGTCGGTTTGGGTCTGTCACTGTTAGCGGCGGCTGCAGAACGCTGCCAAGGTAGACTCGCGGTTACGACAGAGCCGGGTGCCGGCACCGAGGTGGTGGCCACGTTTCGTTACAGCCATATCGATCGTGCCCCGGTGGGCCGCAACGATTACCACGCTGATGATGGGCAATCCGCAAATCGATTTTATTTACACTCACATCATTAACGACGAGGAATTCACCCTGGACACCCGGGAGCTCAAGGCTGAAATGGGAAATCTTTCTTTAACTAATCCTGTGGTAATTCATCATTTAGCAGCATCCATCCGCAATTCGCTCGGACAATTGACAGCAAAAAATGACCACCCATAAGAAAAAAAGGGAGCAGATCATGGCAAAATTGACGATTGACGATTTAAAAAAAATAAAGGAACAAACTGCGAAGAGTACTTCCCTGCGTGACGGCGATGCAAACGTAAAAATAACAGTGCATATGGGCACATGTGGGATCGCCGCCGGTGCACGGGCAGTAATGAACGCCTTGATGGAAGAGATGGCCGAAGCCGATCGCCAGGATATCCGGGTGGTCACATCCGGCTGCATGGGAATGTGCAGCAGCGAACCCAATGTAACGGTTGAAATTCAGGACGGCGAACCGATTGTCTACCAACACATGGATTCCAACAGAATGCGCCAGGTATTCAAACGACATGCCCTTCTGGGCGAAGTTCAAACCGATTTCGCTTTGGCCAAAATGTAATTAACCTGCACGTTGTCTGTTGTTCGTTGTCGGTTGTTTCACTTGATTTACAAACAGCGGGTTGAGCTTCATATCACTTATTTCAGACCTGGTTGAATAGTTTACTGGTTGAATGGTTGATTGGGTAAATTATAGTCATAATTTCAGAATGTTAGGATTGTTAAAACATAAAGTATCCGATTATTTTGCAATTGTGAGATAAATCCATATTTACGACCAATCAACTAATCAACCAATCAACGATATTTGTATTTAGGTTTAAAGCGTTTTTTTCATCAACTTGCAACCAACAAATTACCACTAACACCCAAAGGGTACATATGAAAGTAGACGGCAAAAACATTCGCACGATTTGGTTCGATGAATCTGATAAAATTGTAAAAATCATCGATCAGAGAAAGCTTCCCCATGAATTGGCTATTGTGGATTTAAAAACAGTTGACGACGCCATTCATGCGATCAAAGAAATGTATGTCCGGGGCGCACCGCTTATCGGGGTGACCGGTGCTTATGCGGTTTACCTGGCAGCCTTGAACGCACCAAACGGCCAAATTAGCACGGATTATTTAAAGCATGAAGCCCGTCGCATCAAATCGGCTCGACCCACAGCGGTCAATCTTGCTTGGGGTGTCGACAGGGTACTATCAGAGATATTAACCATCTCGGACCCTGCCAAGAAAATTGATTCGGCCATAAATATCAGCGCTGCGATCACTGAACTGGAAGTTGAAAACTGCCGAAAAATCGGAGAACACGGCCTATCCTTAATCGAGCAGATCAGTCACCAAAAAGAGGGAAAAACCGTCAATGTCCTGACCCACTGTAACGCCGGCTGGCTGGCCTGTATCGAATACGGCACGGCCACTGCGCCGATCTATGCTGCATTCGACAAAGGCATCGATATTCACGTCTGGGTGGATGAAACACGGCCGCTCAACCAGGGAACCCGGTTGACGGCCTGGGAACTAGGCAAACACGGCGTTGACCACACCATTATCACCGACAACGCCGGCGGGCATCTGATGCAGCATGCCATGGTGGATATGGTAATCGTGGGCACGGACCGAACAACAGCGGCCGGAGATGTGGCCAACAAAATCGGCACCTATCTAAAGGCGCTGGCTGCCTGGGACAACAACATTCCCTTCTACGTTGCGCTGCCCTCCAGCACCTTTGACTGGAACCTTAAAGACGGCGTCAAAGACATCCCCATCGAACAACGAGATCCCGCTGAAATCAAATTTGTTCACGGATTGTCGCAAGACGGACAAGCCAGTGTCTTGATTTGCCCGCAGACCAGTCAAGCGGCTAATTTTGCGTTTGATGTCACGCCGGCCAAATTTGTAACCGGGTTTATTACCGAAAGAGGTATCTGCAAAGCGACGGAAGACGATATCCGGCGACTGTTCCCTGATAAAGACAGATGACGGATGACAGAGGACAGAGAGCAGATGACAGATGACAGACGACAGAGAACAGAGGACTGAGAACAGAAGACAGATGGAATTGATGTCGGAAGGTGGAATGCGGCCTCCGGCCTCTCCGAGAGGCGATCCTTAAATATTCAATCATTTTAATATGCTGACGGAACTTGAAAAAAAACTGATTGCTTCGATTCAGGAAGATATTGCGGTAACCGATCGTCCTTATCTGGATATCGCAAAGAAGCTGGGCATATCGGAAGACGCCTTGTTAGAGAGTCTTCGGAGTCTGTGCAGCCGGGGATTCATTCGGCGATTCGGTGCCACCTTGCGTCACCAGAAAACAGGATTCACTGCCAATGCCATGGCTGCCTGGCAGGTCGCTGAGGATCGAATTGAGGAAGTCGGCAGTAAGATGGCCTCATTCCGGCAAGTCTCCCACTGTTACCGACGCAATCCCACTGAAAGCTGGCCATATAATCTTTACACCATGATTCATGCCGGCGACCAAGAAGCGTGCCATCAAACCGCCCGCGAAATGTCACAGGCCGCTTCGGTAGAAAATTACATCCTTCTTTTCAGTCGCAGGGAACTGAAAAAAACCTCGATGGTATATTTCCGCTCGGATGAGGATGACTGAGTAAGTGTCCGGTTTCAGGTATCAGCGCCGCCGCTAGCTTCCGGAGTGGCCGTTTCGATCGAAAAAGAGACTTCAGCCTTGCCTAGTATTTCAAAAAGCGAATACAGAGAATATGCCGATCTGCGATACCCCTCATATTCTTATCGTTAATCCCTGGATCCATGATTTCGCGGCTTACGATTTCTGGGCCAAACCCATGGGTCTTCTCACCATTGCTTCCATGCTGAGACAGCATGGTATTCAGGTCTCCTATATCGACTGTTTGGATCGTTTTCACCCCCATGCCCCCAAAACCGACCCTGACGCAAGATACGGCCGCGGACCTTATTTTAAAACCCGCATTCCAAAGCCTTGCGGGTTACATGACGTACCGCGCTATTTTTCCCGATACGGCATAAAACCGCAATGGTTCAAAGAAGATCTTCTTAATCTCGATCAACCCGATCTTGTGCTGATTACCTCGCTGATGACATACTGGTATCCAGGTGTACAGGAAACGATTGGAATCATCAGATCGGTGTTTCCGCAAACCCCCATCGTGCTGGGAGGAATCTACGCCCGGCTGTGTCCCGAGCATGCCCGAAAAAGCTGCGGGGCGGATCATGTTGCCGATGGACCGGCGCACAAGAATCTATTTTCTCTCCTTCGTCGCTTTACCGGTTATTCAGTCACCCCGGCCTTTGATCCGGAGATTCTAGATTCTTACCCCTACCCTTCCCTGGACTTGCAAACCACGCTGAATTATGTTCCCCTGCTGACTTCAAGGGGCTGTCCTTTTCGTTGTGCCTACTGTGCGTCCCGCTTACTGGAACCCAAACGCCTGTTGCGCAGCCCCGAGTCAGTCATTGAAGAAATCGGATACTGGCAAAAAGCCTATGGACTAAGCGATTTTATTTTATACGACGATGCCTTTCTGGTGGAAACCGACCAGCATGCAATTCCCATTTTAGAGGAAATTATCCGCACCGGTATCAAGGTGCGCTTTCACACACCCAATGCCGTACACATCCGTGGAATAGGAGCACAAACCGCCCGACTGATGTTCGAGGCTGGTTTTACTACCCTGCGTCTCGGGCTGGAAACCGCGGATTTTGACCACCGGCAGGAATTCGACATTAAGGTCTCTGAATACGAGTTTAAACGAGCGGTAAACTGCCTGAGAGAAGCCGGATTTAAAAAAAACCAGGTCGGAGCTTATCTATTGGTGGGCCTTCCCGATCAAAAATTAGATGCCACCGAACATTCCATCTATTTCGTAAAGCAGATCGGAATAACGCCCATTGCAGCCTACTACACACCCATTCCCCACACAGCCCTGTGGCCGAAAGCGGTGGCTGCCTCCCGTTACGATCTCGAGTCCGATCCGGTTTTCACCAACAACGCCGTGATTCCCTGCCAAAAACAGCCCTTTAACTGGAAAACGTTAAGCGAACTCAAAGCCCTGATCACTTCGTGACATGGATACGCTGAAGTGTCGTTTTAACTTGCTGTAGGCTGGGCGGTTCCGGGTTCAAGGTTCAAAGGTTACAACCAATGGATACTGCTCACAATACGAATCAAAATCTGGCATACCCGTCATACCTAACTGAGTGAAACGCATTCATAACCAGATGAAACCACGATACCTTCGATTCGAGCTGTCTGGTTTTATTCAACTCTGAACCCTTGAACCTTCGAACCCCGAACCTATACTTATTTTTAATTGACACCCGGTTACCATCTCTCTATACTCCCCGCCATTACTATGAACCGGTGTTAGGAAAAAAGGAGACAGGCAATGATGCTACGAGTGACATCAATGGATCTGACAAAAATCAAAGTCGATACCCTTGCCATTGCCGTGTGCGAAGATGAGGATATTCATGATGACCCGATAATTAAAACGGTTATTAGAAGAGCGCTCAAGCTCAGGGAATTTAGCGGGCAAAATGATGAAACGGTGACCCTTTACGATGTGCCGGATGTTAAAGCACAGCGGATTATCCTGTGGGGCCTTGGCAAACTTGAAAAAACAGATCGTGAAGCGCTGCGAAGTATGGCCGGTAAAACGGTCAAGCACTGCATAAAAAAGAAACTGGCAAACCTGTGTTTCGCTGTGCCCAAACCTTCAATGATTAAAATGGAAATGTCCACCGTTTTAGAGACCATGCAGGAAGGCGCTTATCTTGGAAACCACCTGTTCCATAAATTCAAGGGCGAGGAAAAGAAAAAAGCACTCAAGCAAATTCATTTCCGGATCACGGAACAAGTCAGCCAAAAATTGCGACAACTGTCTGCAAGGGTCGCTGCGATCTGTGAAGGCACCACCCTGGCCAGAGATTGGGTCAGCACGCCTTCAAACGAAAAGACACCGGAAAAATTAACCCGATCCATCGTAAGTCTGGCCACAAAACAGCGCCTGAAAGTCCAGGTACTCAATGAAGGGCAATTGAAGCAAAAGAAACTCGGTGCACTGCTGGCCGTTGCAGCCGGTAGTCAGAGCAAACCCAGCATGGTCCTACTCGAGCACAAGACACCGGGTGCAAAAAAGACCCTGGCCCTGGTTGGCAAAGGAGTGACCTTTGACTCGGGCGGCCTCAATATCAAAACCGGCACATCCATCTCCGACATGAAATCGGATATGTCCGGTGCCGCGGCAGTCGCGGCCACCCTAATTACAGCCGCCAAACTTAAAACAAAAGTAAATATTATTGGAGCCATTCCCATTGTTGAAAACATGCCGTCCGGCCAGGCAACGCGCCCTGGGGACATCATTCGCAGTTATGCCGGTAAAACCATTGAAATTGGAAACACCGATGCGGAAGGGCGACTGATTCTAATCGACGCGATATCGTACGTGGTTAAAAGATACAAGCCGCAATTGCTCATTGATCTGGCAACCTTGACCGGGGCCTGTGTCGTTGCCTTGGGGGACAAAATTGCCGGTGTATTTTCCAATGACGACGATCTGGCCGCCGCTATTGTTGCTTCCGGAGAAAAAACCCATGAGCGCTGCTGGCGGATGCCGCTGCCAGAAGACTATAAAGAACTGCTGAAAAGCGATTTTGCGGACACAAACAACATCGGCAACACCCGCGCGGGCGGTGCCATTACTGCGGCACTCTTTCTTTCAGAGTTTGCCGCCGATACCCGCTGGGCACATATCGACATCGCCGGCCCGGCATATCTTAAAACGGGAAGTGCATACTGCGGCCCCGGTGGTACGGGTTTCGGGGTAAGATTGCTTTGTGACATGTTAGGAGCGGTTTTGTAATTTCAAGTTCAACGGGCGACACATTTCACCACCCCATCTACCAGCCGCCCATGATATCCTGTCCTCGGCGACGGGCGGCTTCTTCCTGTAAACTGTGGAACCTTGCACCGACAAGAGTCGCCAAGTTCGACATCACGACATACCCGATATCCGGATCTTTCTCGAAGAGCTTTAAAAGATTTTCTCTTTCGATCTTGATTAGTTTGCACCCGGCACCGGAACTGTATCCTGAAAGTCGATACTTGTTAGGCGGTACAATGCTTGACCATCCGAAGGCGCCCGCTTCAGGGATTGAGGATATGGTATTTTCTTCAGATGAAGCCAGTCCCGGAAAATCAAAACGCAAATCCACCTGCCCCTGCCGGACTATCCAGAGATAGCCGGCCTTTTCTCCTTTCGCAAAAAGCCTGGTTTCAGGCTGATACTCCTCCTCTTCACCGCATTTTATGATTTCAGCAAGCTGCTCATGGTTTAGGCCCTGGAAGATTTCGACATCTTTAAAAAATTCTAAACGTATCATGATGATCTCCTTTGAATCGGAAAGAACGATTCAAACACAATCCAAGTACAATGCGGGGGAATTCAGCCACTTCTATGCCAGGATATAATCCGTTAGAACTTCACCCGCAAGGATATGTTTCTCGAAAACCTTTCGCACTTTTTCTGGGTTCATTTTTTGGTAGATCACCGGATCTTCACCTTCTATCTCCACCGTCACGTTTGGTTCGGTGGGGCACTTCCCGATGCACCCGCCGTTTTTAATCCGGATGTGCGGCCGGTCGGCATGTGCCATTTCATCCATTAGGGCGCTCATGACTTCACGGGCACCGGCAACGATACCGCAGGTTGCCAGATGCACGGTAATCTGAATGCCGGCATAGGAGGATGTCCAGGCTAAATCCTGCAATTGGTTAAAACGGTCCCCAATAATTTTGACCAGATTCGCCATGACCGTATAACCGATTTGAGAATCCGCTCCAAAGGTTTTAAGTAGATTTTCCCTTTCAATCTGAATCACTTTGCAATCTCTGGTAGCACAGTAAGCCGACAATCTGTATTTGTTCGGCGCCACCAGGCTTGACCAACCGAAGGTCATAAATTTGAAGATCGACGAGATGGTGTTTTTTGTCGAAGTGGGACGATCCGGCAGATCAAAACGTAGGTCAACCTGACCCTTTTGCACAATCCACAAGCAAGTAGCGTCCTCTCCCTCACTGAAGAGCTTCTCATCTTGTCGGAATTCCTTTTCCCGGCAATACTCCCGAATTGCGGCAAGCTTACCGTCGTCCAAGCCGTTAAACACCTCAGCACTTCGCAGAAAGTCAAGATCTGTCATCCCTGCCCCCTTTTCCTTACTTGAGTTAAGTGATGTTGCAATCGCTCTACAATGGGTTCAAATTAAACCCCAACCCGGACGAGCCGGAATTGAAAATTGAATATTCAATCATTTGAAGATCAGGTTTCAATCCGTCTACCATCCTTGCCTTTCAAAGCCAGGTGGATCTCTTCAAAAGTGGGTGCTGCCAGGGTAAAAACAGTTTTTACTTTACCGATATCATCCAGAAAGTGGGCGTCTGAGGATGAGATACAGGGGAAACTCATTGTGCCGGGAATTTTTTCACGGACTTCATTGAGCGGTACCCGATACGAAACTTCCAAACCGTCGAGTGCTAAATCCGGCGGAATAAACCCAAGTTGGCCGATGATGCCGAAGGACGGCCGGTCAACATGAGAGGCAATACTTAATCCCCCAAGCTTATGAATCTTGACGACAATGTCCTGCAGACTCAATCGGGAGGCTCCGATCAGCAACCTCGAAACCTCTCCACATACCTCGTCTTTTTCGTTGACGATCACCTGATGCCCGAACACCTCGACCTTGTTTTCGCCGGGCAAATGTGCATAGACGAATTCCTGCATGGCCCGGGCCTGCTCAACGGCGCGAAAAAGTCCCAGGATGTGGACTTCCTCTCTGGAACTGATTTCCATCCCCGGAAGAACACAAAGCCCCAGTTTTTCTCCCAAACCTATCGCCGCTTGAACATTTTCGGCTGAATTATGATCACAGATCGCAATGATATCCAGCTGTTGATCGATACTTTTGGCGACAATTTTTTTGGGACTCATTTCCCAGTCGGAGCAAGGTGAAAGGCAGGTATGAATGTGAAGATCTGTATTAAATTTCCTCAGAGATACGTTCTCATCATTGCTTGTTGATTTTTGCGGATCCAAGGTTCTACCTGCTCCAATTTATCCACCTCGATTAAACCAAAACCAATATAGGGGAACCACTGTCGGTTGTCAACGCATATCGAAAGCAGCCGTCCTTACATACCTAGAATTAGCGCTGTAAGCAAATATCAGGGGAAAAAGTATTTATTTTTTTTAAATTCTGTTATAAGGAATTATCCGGAATGCGGTATTGAACTATCTTGATCTCAAATAGCGGCAATATAACAAGGCGGTCCCATGAAAGCTCTACTGATATACCCTTCTTTCCCAGATACCTTCTGGAGTTTCAGACACTCACTTAAATTCATTCACAAGAAATCTGCCTTTCCCCCTCTGGGATTACTGACCGTGGGGTCCATGCTGCCGCCAGAATGGGACATGCGTGTGGTTGATTTAAATGTAACCAAGCTTACTGAAAAAAATCTGGCATGGGCGGATTATGCCTACATCAGCGCTATGGTAGTTCAAAGGAAGTCGGCACGTCACACCATCACAAGATGTAAAAAGGCCGGTGTCAAAGTGGTGGCGGGAGGCCCTCTTTTCACGGCCGAATATGAGCTGTTTGATGAGGTTGATCATTTTGTGCTCAATGAAGCGGAGCTTACCCTACCCTCTTTTCTGGCGGATTTTAAGCGCGGATGCGCCCAACGCATTTATAAAACCCATGAGTTTGCCGACATGGGGCAAACACCCACTCCCATGTGGCAACTTATCAACCTCAAGCACTATGCCTCTATGAGCATTCAGTTTTCCCGCGGCTGTCCGTTCAATTGCGATTTTTGTAATGTTACCGCCCTGCTGGGTCACCGGGTACGTATTAAATCCACTGCCCAAATCATCGCTGAATTGGACAGTCTTTATCGTATGGGCTGGCGCGGGCAGGTTTTCTTTGTAGACGATAATTTTATCGGTAACAAAAAGTATCTGCTGACCCAGCTCTTGCCGGCCTTGATTGAATGGCGCAAAGAGAAAAAGGGGTTTTTATTCAACACGGAGGCCTCCATTAACCTGGCCGACAATGAGAAACTGATGAAGACCATGGTGGAAGCCGGATTTGATACCGTTTTTATCGGAATCGAAACCCCCGACGAAGAGGGTCTGGCAGGATGCAATAAAAAACAGAATAAAAATCGCAACCTGATCGATAGCGTTAAGCGCATCCAGCGCACAGGTCTGCAGGTGCAGGGCGGATTTATCGTCGGCTTCGACTCCGATGGCCCATCAATCTTTCAGAGACAAATAGATTTTATTCAAAAAAGCGGCATCGTCACCGCCATGGTGGGGCTGCTTCAAGCGCCCCCGGGCACCAAACTGTATGAACGTTTAAAAAGAGAGGACCGACTCCAGGGTTTGGTTTCCGGTGACAACGTCGACGGCACCACAAACATAATACCGAAAATGGATCTGAACCAGCTGCTCAAAGGCTATCAAAAGATTTTAAACAATATCTATCGGCCACGGCCGTACTACCGCCGTGTGAAAACATTTTTAAGGGAGTATAAAGCCCCCAAGATTTCTATCCCGGTGGACTTCCAGCGCTTTCTGGCGGTTTTTCGCACCTCGATCAGAATCGGAATTTTTGGTAAAGAGAGAATACAGTAC
>CAMYLH010000033.1 GCA_947259065.1 uncultured Desulfobacterales bacterium | reverse complement strand
CGGGCTTCTTGGGGCCGATGTAGACGTCGTAGGATCCGTCGGCATTCTGTACGGTGGCCTTGTCGATGCTGGTCACGCCCGGATAGGGATTGTCGGTCTGCAGCAGGGAACGGGTCTGGTTGTCATATACCGTAATGTCCCAGAAGCGCTTGGCCGGAATGTTCGGCGGAATGTGGATTTTATAGGTTTTGCTTCCATCCAGGGGAGTCCCCTCGGCATCACGCAAGCCGATCACGTACGATGACCCTGCGCCGATCGGTGGTTTGACCATCGCCGGGGTGATACCGGTGGCGTAGAAATGGAAGCGGACCCGATTATTGATCAGGCTGACGCCGTCATTTTCGAATGCATAACTGCTACCGGCAAAGCCTACTTCCCAGCTTTTGCTGCCGGGCCACATCACAACACTTTTGTCGCGATTCCGCCAGATGATGGACCGCTGTGCGGCGGTGCCCACCTTCGCAGCCTCAGCGAGGATTTTTTTCATGCGGGCATCTGGTGCAAAAGGTTTACCCTTCTGGATACCTATTGCCGCCAACAGGCCGAGTATCTCCGTATCCTGGGCCGAGTTCAGCTCTTCCTGGACCGTGGTGTTGACCTCGTCGAAGAAAGTCGCGTCCTGGGCGTGCAGGGTGCTGAAATCCTGCATGGCAGTATTGACCCACTTAACTTCCTTGGGTTCGCTGCCCAGCGGATAGAGGCGGAAGTGCTCCTTCATGTTCTTGACCACGGGATCGGGGTCGAAGTTTTTCATGAAGCCGCGCATGGCCAGCCAGTGGCCAAAGGTTTTGGATTTTTTGACAAAATAACCAGTTGGGATTTCACCTTTGTAGTCCGGCGGTACCAGCAGATACTTTCCGCCCTTGCCCTTGTCATCGCCGGCGTCGCCGAAATCGCACAGGTAGTGAAACCACGCATCGTCAATAATGCCCAGCACACCGGGCGGGGTCTCCATAACCATGGGACCATCCTTGAGGTCGATCCACATGAAGGTATAGACCACCGTGGTGTTCCCCGTCAGAAGCAACCCCTTGGAATCCAGGCGCCCGTCCCAGTAGATCATGGTCTCGTTGTCCGGACCCCATTTTTGGATCCCCTTTCGGAATCCCTGCAGCGAGGCCGCGGGCGTGGTCATGATCATGGCCTCCACAGCACGGGAGAAGTCCATGTGGTCCCAGACCTTCTGTGCCGTTTCTTCGGTGGGGACGCCGTCTACGAACTGCAGGGTACCCAGGCGGGTCTCTGTCCTGTCGGGCGTCACGACGTTTGCCGGGATTTTGGTGGTATACTTCATTTTGGGCGGTTGGGCCCAGACGGATACAGCCAGGCTGACTGTTATCATTACAGCCAGAGCCAGGGTAACGTATTGTTTTGTTTTCACTTGTTTTCTCCTTTTTAAGAATGGTTCTGGGTTCAGCGTTCCGGTGGGGGCTTAGAGGCTTTATTTATCATTTGCCGTTCGCAACCTCGACCTTCAAAATCGGCAGATGCAGTTCATAAAGACTGTTGAGCACCCCCGCCAGCTCGGCCTGATCCTTCAGCCGGCCTGTCAGCGTTGTCACCGTCGATTGATCCGCTCTTTGGCGTGTTTTGATCAACATACCCCCGAGACGATCGTACCAGCTTTCGTCCAGATGCCCCTCGACTTCAATGTGATAGGTGGCCGGCGTCCAGAGCTTGAGATGCATCCCTTTTAAATCATCGGTCATGATCCACAGTCCCCTCAAATAATCCGATAAAAAGATCCTGGTGTTTTCTATTCTTAAATCATTATCTTTTCCCACAGGCGGTGAACACCCCCAAAAAGTGTTAAAAATGGGGGATTTTTGAGATCGGTTGCAGGAGATGGGATGGTTAGAAGAATTTGAGGAAGCGTGCTGGATATTGAATAATGGCTGTTGAAAGTGGAAAGTGGCAAATAGTTACGGGAGATGAAATACCAGAGCTGCGCTTCAAGGTGGTTGAATCGGATCTATGAGACGGGCACAAATACCAGAGCTGCGCTTCAAGGTGGTTGAATCGGATCTATGAGACGGGCACTACGGGTGAGAGAGAATACCAAGGGCTTTGGCTTTTTCAACCGCCTGCCGGCGCTTGCTGACGCTGAGCTTCTGGTAGATGTTTTTCAGGTGTGCTTTGACGGTTTCTGTTGAAATGAACAGTTTATCGGCAATCTCCTTGTTCTGGAGCCGCTTGGCCAGCAGCTCCAGAACATCGAGTTCGCGATTGGTCAGAGGCTCAACCAGGGGCTGGTGACTGGAAGATGGGAAGAGAGGAGCCTTGGAGATCGGGTGATGGGGAGACGGACTTACATCGTTGGCCGCATCCGTTACGGTTCTGTGTTCATCATTTCTGAAGGCGGCCAGGATCTCATCGATATAGTCAACTGCGATGTTCTGCTTTTGCGACCGTTTCAGTAAATCGGCCATTGGGGCCCCAAGATCCAGGAAGGTTCGAATGAACCCGCCCGTCTGCGCCAGGGCCAAAGCTTCGGTCAGTTTGCCCAACGCAGCAGGCTCCGCACCCTGTTGGTCGAGGAGCATCGCCTGCAAGGCCGTCAGGTCGACCAGGATACGATTGTGATGGATAGACTTGGAAAAGTCTTGTATTTGGGCCAGCAGATCGGCGGCTTGGCCGCAGGTTTTGGCTGTATTCTGGGCCAGCAGCACCTTTACTTGCGTCAGCTGCGGAATATAAAATCGCGCCATAAAAACCATCGGGTGGGGATTGTAGTGCTGCGCCCAGCGGCCGGCGTCAACAAGGCGCCCCTGCCTGTAAGCCAGTTCCGCCATGAACGCACGGGCCAGCTCCAGCTCAAGCGGGCTATCAATTTCCGTTGCAAAAGAGACGACTGATTCTGCAATTTGTTGGGCCTTTTCGGAGTCGCCTTGAGCGGTGTGGCTTAGCGCCAGCGCAAAGCCGGACTGGGCGACATACAGCGGTCTTGATGTGAAAGGATTGTCAAACACTGCCGCCAGGTAACGCATCGCCTCTGGCAATTTGTTCTGCAGATAGTGGCAGCTACCCAAAAAATAGTATGCTAAGCCGGTAGATTCCGCCAAGTCCAATTCTTCCGCATATTTCAGGCATCGCAGGGCTGAATGTTTCGTTGCGGGTAGGTTGCCCTCTATAAAATGTGCAAAACAGATGGCAAACCATAACCTGGCGAGGTGGAACTTGTCACGACACATCGATTCGCTTTCCAGCGCTTGCTGGATAAGCTTGAGACCCTGATGTAAATCACCCGTCATCTGAAGTGCAAAAGCCCGATAAGCCAATGCAAGACCTCTGATGCTGTGAGCATCCGGTGGCAGTAACCTGAGTGCTCGTTGGGCACTGGCATTGGCTTTGTCTCCTTTTGCTGATAAATAATACTGATGAGAGCGCAAGGCATCGATTTCGCCAATAATCGAAGTGTTTTCGTATGACTCCGGAGAGGTTTGAGAGATGAGTGCCTCCGCCTGATCCCGATAGGCATAGGCTTTCGTTGATAGAGATTGAAATTCACATGACCACGCTTGAGTTATAAGTAATATCGGGGACTTTTCATGGATTTCGGCAGGAACCAAGTGGAGCAGACGGTCCAGGTATTGCCACTGTTCGCGGTTCATGAGGTCGTGACGATGCTGTTCTATCAACTTTAGCGCCTGCAGGGTGTCACCGGCGGCAAACAGGTGCCGGAGCGCTTCTTCGATTAGGCCATTTTCGGCATACCATTGACCGGCCCGGGAGTGTAACGTTGCGATCTCTTCGGAGCTGTACCGCTGCTTCAGTTCACTCCGGAGAAAATCGTGAAACAGGTGATGATAACGGAACCAATTATTTTCCGGTTCCAGGCCGATCAGGAAAAGGTTTTCTTTTCTAAGTTTGGAAATGAATGCGGTGCCATCGATCCGACGCTGGCCTGTCTCGAAGTTCGGGTCACAGACCACATCGAATAAAGAGGCACAAAAGCGATCCAGGATCGCCGTTTCGGCCATCAACCTTACCGTCTCAGGAGTTTGCTGCAACAGCACCTCGGCCGACAAATAGTCCACAATCGCGCCGAAGCCGTCTTCCAAAACCGCGATCAGACGGTCTAGATCACCAGGACCCTTCAGGGACTGTGTGATCAGGTGCATTCCCACCGGCCAGCCATCGAGTTTATCATGGATGGCGGCAGCCGTTTTCCCGTCGACCGTTAGCTCGAGGCCATTTTTTAAAAAAAGTGCTGTCTCTGCCACCGTGAATTGCAGATCGAACCTGCCGATTTCATTGATCTGACCCCGGCCTCGAAGTGTGGCGGTAAGCAGGGGCGGATCGTGTCGTGTCAGCAGCATCAGGTGCATGTTTTGAGGAGGGTGGGTCATATAGGCGGCCATCAGCTCGTGCACCTTATTTTCATGTATACTGTGGTAGTCGTCCAGAACCAGAATGAACGGGTCCTCAATCTCGTCGAGGTCGTTTAGAAGATACCGGCTCAGGATCGCAACTGGCGGTAGACTCCGAGCTTGCAGCAGTGAACGGGTTGGACCGCATGCTTCAGGGACGGTCTGGCGGACTGCGGCCAGCAGATAGCTTAAAAACATGCGAAGATCGTTTTCTTCCTCGCCCAAAGATACCCAGCCGCTGGGGCCTTTCCATGCTTCCAGCCACAGGCTTGCCATCGTGCTCTTACCGTAGCCCGCCGGCGCCGAGACAAGTGTTACCGGTCTATGTAGAAGCGTCCCCAACTTTTTCACCTTGCTTGTCCGCGGCACAAGATCCCTGAAGATCCGGGGAGGGTGGAGCTTTGTGCGCATAATGATGGTCGATTCAGCTGCTGATCGTCGATCTGAATCTTCAGAAAGGATGGTGGTTGGCATAGACACTATATTTAAAAATTTTTGGGATCAAAGGTTAAAAACTCAGCCTTCTTGGGTCTAAAGTTCTGAGTTCGAAATATTAAATAAGATGGACTTCCAACGTTGGATGTCGGGTTTCTCCTGAAACCTGCTTACCACGTTCGAGCTCAATAACGCGCAGGCGGGAAACCAGACAGCTGGTGGCCCATTCTCCAGTTATGAACATTCAAAAGAATGTAAATATATAGGGTTAAAGGTAGGTTGTCAAATGCGTGCGGATCTCTTTCAGAGCCGCTTTATTAAGCAGGTAACCATCTGAAAATTATAGCGTTAAAATGATAATCATGTAAATTGAACACGACTGGGCTCATCTCAGGCTAACAAAATTCAAAACGATGGGCCCGGGCCGGCAAATGCTTGTCGCGTTTAATTATTGAACTAAAAAGAAATAAATGGAAAAAAATTATCTATTTTGGTACAAAACCGGTATCATCAAAAAATTATTTTTGCATTGAAATCCAGGGCCGCCCGCGAAGCTTTAGACTCTATAGGATGGAAGCCTGGCCAAAAATCTTTTTTTGAACAAAAGAGACAACCTAATGAAAAAATGCCAAACAAAAATATTACTCTTATTGCTTATTTTCCTCTTCATCCCTTCCATCATTGCAAGAAATGTCGAAGCGGCTGAACCGGTGCGTGGCGGAAAGCTGGTGATCGCTACGCAACAGGATCCAATAACACTGCTGGGCGCGGTATCCATGCACCTGCACACGCATATCATTTCTGACACGATGTTTAATGGATTGGTGCGTCAACGGGGGAACAGACCGGATCCGTTTCCTGATTTGGCGGAAAAGTGGCAGATTTCTCCCGATGGAAAGACCTATACCTTCTATCTGGTTAAGAACGTGCTCTGGCATGACGGCCAACCCTTCACTTCGGCCGACGTGAAGTTCTCTATTGAAGAGGTGTTGCTAAAGCATCATCCTGCCGGAAAACTTCTGTTTGGCGCCATCGATCGAGTAGAAACGCCAGGTCCTTACACGGCGGTAATTGAATTAAAATACCCTTATGCACCTTTGATGACCTGGCTGATGTTCAGATATTTTTCCACTATCATCCCCAAGCATATTTATGAGGGTACCGACATTAAAAAAAATCCCTATAATTTTAGACCGATCGGTACCGGCCCTTTTAAATTTAAGGAGTATGTTAAAGGCAGCCATGTTCGTGTCGTGCGCAACGACAATTATTTTCGAAACGGACAGCCCTATTTGGATGAAATCATCATTCGCATTATCCCGGATTCGACGTCTATGCTGTCCGCCTTCGAGACCGGAGAGATCAACTACATGTCCTGGGGGGTTCCCAGGCATTCGTTAGCCCGATTGGAAAAACTGCCTGATGTCAAGGTAGACATTGAAACGGTGCCTGAAAACGGCGCATTGTGGACAAGATTCAATCTGCGACATGAAGCGTTGGGGCAATTAAAAGTCCGTCAGGCAATGGCATATGCGACCGATAAAAAAGAAATTCTCAAAAAAGCATTCTATGGCCAGGGCATCGTTGCCGAGAGTTTTATTAACCCTGAAAACCCCTTTACCCGTTGGGCCTACAATCCCGGCAGCCCTGTATATGAATACAATCCGGCAAAGGCAAATGCACTGCTCGATGAAGCCGGTTTCGAGAGAAAATTGAATGGAATGCGATTTTCTATTCGACAATTTACCTCAGCTTCTGACGTGGCAGCAGGCAAAACAAATGAGATTTTAAGAGAACAGTGGCGCAAAGTGGGTATTGACCTAAAGGTCATGCCACTTGAAGGGACCGTCTTTCCCGAGTTGGTCTATAAAAAATGGGACTTCGATCTGGCCATGGGAATCTGGCCTTTTGGACCGGACCCAAGTCTTATAGGGCTTCATATTCATGGCCGTCAAATACGTCCGGGCCTGATCCCCGGAAATATCATGGGGTACCGCAATGGAAACGTTGATGCTCTGCTGGACAAGGCGGCAGCAACACAGGATTTAAAAGAACGGGCCAAAATGTACGGGGAAATATCAAGTATTATTGCCGAAGATGTGCCGGTTATGTGGTTTATATTTGATAAAAGCGTATCCGTGTATCATGATCGATTGGTCGGTCTTTCGACCTTGGCTTTTAGGGCGATTGAATCGTATGATGAAATCTGGTCAAAAACGGGAAAGTAATACTGAAAGTCGAATGCCGAGTGTCGAAATAACAATGAGATCAAATTTACAGACTTGGTAGATCCAGGTGCCTTAGTTTAATTGACACAGCCCTAAATCCAGGTGGGGACAGTTTTCACAACCCCAGTGATAACCCATGAGTTTACCTTATTATATTCTCCGGAGACTTGCCGAGGCATTACCGCTTTTGTTGGGCGTCATCGTTATTAATTTTTTGATTATTCATGCGGCTCCCGGAGACCCGGTCCTGGTCATTGTGGGAGAATACGGCACAACCCCTGAATACATGGACATGATGCGGGCCAAATTGGGGTTGGATAAGCCGCTTTACCTGCAACTGCTGATTTACCTCAAAACGACACTTCTGGGTGATTTGGGGCATTCATTTGTTTGGGAGGAGCCCGTCCTGAAGGTCATTTCGGAGTTTGTACCAGCAACACTCCTTCTGATGGGAACGAGTCTGGTCATATCAACCTTTTTCGGCATCACGCTGGGTGTTTGGTCCGCAAAAAAACCTGGTTCCTTCCGGGATATTGCGATCCGAACGATGTGTTTAGCGGGATATTCAATCCCGGTATTTTGGATGGGCACCATGGCAATCCTGCTTTTTTCAGTATATTTGGGGTGGCTGCCGGCCCAGGGAATGAAAACGATTGCCGGCCCTTTAAGCGGTTTTTCTTACTATTGGGATATCGCCCGGCACCTGATCATGCCCGCCTCTGTTTTAGGGGTTTCACTACTCGCACTTACCGCTCGAATGACACGTGCAAGCATGCTGGAGGTCATGGGACAGAATTTCATTGTTGCCGCATGGTCCAAAGGCCTGAGTACTGGGCGCGTACTATACCGGCATGGCTTGCCGAATGCATTGCTGCCCATCGTCACCATCATCGGTATGCAGGCCGGCTATTTGTTCGGCGGAGCCATTTTAACCGAGACTGTATTCGGGTGGCCGGGATTGGGACGGCTCATGATGCGCGCCATCGGCACCCGGGATTATCCGTTGGTGATGGGAATGTTTATCGTCATCACCTGCATGGTTTTGGCGGCCAATCTGATCACCGACCTCGTATATGCGCTGCTGGACCCACGCGTCCGATATTCGACGAGAAAGTGAGCAGGATGGCGAGCGATATCCACAAGAGGAGATTTCGGGGACTAGTTGAATTCTGGCGTCGCTATAAAAAGAGTCGCTCCGGATTGGTCGGACTGTCGATTACGTTTATTTTTTTGATTTTTGCAGTATTCGCCGGCGTCATATCCCCTTTCAGCCCTCTGGACACAAGCGCAGGAAATCCTTTCGAAAAACCCGGCCCCAATCATTATTTCGGTACAGATGACCTGGGCCGAGATGTTTTCAGCGGTATCATGTATGGTGCGCGGGTTTCACTCACCGTTGGCGTGCTTGCTGCCGTTACGTCAACGCTCATCGGCATTCTGATCGGGTCCATTTCAGGCTACTTTGGGGGGTGGCTCGACGATGTGCTGATGCGTCTGACAGAGATGGTTATGATTATTCCGCTGTTTGTTCTGGGGTTGCTCCTCGTCACATTGTTCGGCCCTCAAATCAGCAACCTGATCATCGTAATCAGCATTTTGAGCTGGCCTCAATCGGCACGACTGGTAAGAGCGGAATTTTACAGCTTCAAAAACAGGGATTTTGTAGAAGCCGCGCAATCCCTCGGCGCCGGTCATATAGACATTATTTTTTCAGAAATTCTACCCAATGCGCTTGCTCCTGTGATCGTTGCGGGATCCCTGCAGGTGGCAACCGTAATATTAATCGAAGCAGGACTCAGTTTTTTGGGATTGGGTGATCCAAACCATATGAGTTGGGGCCTGATGCTGAATTGGGCTCAGCCTTTTATCCGGAATGCACCCTGGCTGGCCATTTTCCCCGGAATCGCTCTTACTTTGGCAACACTGGGATTCAATTGGGTCGGCGATGCATTGAATGATGCGATGAATCCCCGGCTCAAGGAACGCTAGCAAAAATTCGACGATGAGTTGAGTGTATGCAACCTCCAATTTTAAATATTCGTGACCTGGAAGTCGAATATGATACCAGCAAAGGACAATTAAAGGCTGTTGCTGGATTAAGCCTGGAGGTCCGGCAGCGCGAAGTGGTGGGATTGGTTGGAGAATCGGGCTGCGGCAAAAGCTCCGTGGCACTCGCCATTAATCGATTGATTCCCTCTCCTCCGGGCCGGATTACAGGCGGTCAAATTTTATACAAGGGACGGGATCTGCTCAGCGTGAGCGAAAGAAAAATGCGTAGCATCAGAGGGGGCGAGATTGCACAGATGTTCCAGGACCCGATGACCTATCTTAATCCGGTTATGAAAGTGCGCACCCAATTGGCGGAGACCATCGCGGCACATCAAGGTCTGAGCGGTCCTCGGGCCCTTGACGGTGCGATTGAGCTGTTAGAAAGGCTCCATATCCCGTCGCCCTCACGAATAATTGAAAGTTATCCACACGAGCTCAGCGGCGGTATGCGGCAGCGCGTGCTGCTCGCCATGGCCATCTCCTGCAACCCCAGTTTGCTCGTTGCCGATGAACCGACGACGGCGTTGGATGTGACCATTCAGATGCAAATACTTAACCTGCTCAAGGAATCGGTGACCGATCTTCAAACCTCGCTGCTTCTTATCACTCACGATCTCGGTGTTGTAGCGGAGATATGCGATCGGGTTTATGTCATCTATTGCGGTAAAGTCATTGAACATGGAAATGTCTATCAGATATTTGAAAATCCCCAACATCCTTACACGCGAGGGCTTTTAGGATCCGCTTTGAGCATTGCCGAATTCAAGGAAGATTTGGTAGCCATTGAAGGCGCCGTCCCCAACATGCTGTCGCCGCCGCTTGGCTGTGCGTTTCATCCCCGATGCCCCTCGTGCATGTATGTCTGCACAAATCGGCTGCCGGAAATTCTCCAAATGGAGCCCGACCATCAAGTAGCCTGTTGGCTGTTTTCTAATCATGTGTGAAGGGGTATCATCTTGTCACTTATAGAATGCGATCGATTGACTAAGCGTTTTCCGATTAGCAGACTCACATTGTTTGGAAAAACCGAATTTGTCCATGCCGTGAAAAATGTGACTTTAGACATTCAGAGGGGAGAGACGATCGGCGTGGTCGGTGAGAGCGGATGCGGCAAATCCACTCTCGGGCGGTTACTGCTGGGCTTACTATCGCCAAGCGGCGGCCAGGTAAAATTTCTGGGAAAAGATATCTTCAAGCTATCACGCAGAGAAAAGCAACATCTTCGGGCCAAGATGCAAATCATTTTTCAAGATCCATTTGCATCACTGAATCCGCGCAAAACGGTCAGGCAAATTTTAGGCAAACCATTTAAAATCCATACGAAATTAGAGCGTCCTAAAATAGAAGCCGCTACGATGGCGTTAATGGAGACGGTTGGGCTTTCACCGGCCCACATCTACATGGATAGAAATCCCCACGAATTTAGTGGTGGACAACAGCAGCGCATCGGCATTGCCAGAGCGCTGGCTTTGAAGCCAAATTTTGTTGTAGCTGACGAGGCCGTTTCAAGCTTAGATCTTTCGGAACGTACGCAAATTCTCAAGCTTCTGAAGGAACTCCAGCGAGAATTCCAGCTAACCTATTTATTCATCAATCATGACCTTGCAGTGGTCAGAAGTATATGCTCCCGGGTGGCGGTGATGTATCTGGGCAAGCTTGTTGAAGTGGCACCGGTGGCAGCGCTTTTCGATAAGCAGTTGCACCCATACACCCAAGCGCTTATATCGGCTGCGCCTCTGCCAGATCCTCGCGCTACAAGAGCGCGGAAAAGAATTGTTCTGGAAACAGATATACCTTCTCCGGTCTCACCGCTTGCCGGATGTCAATTTCGCACGCGATGTCATAAGCGATTTGAACCTTGCGAAAGAATTGAACCCCAGCTTGCGAAAGTTCAAAACGGTCACCGGGTCGCCTGTCATCTGCATCGTTAAATATTTTTGTTCTCGTCAGGGGCAATATGACTTATTGGTAACAACGACCGCAATACAAACCTGCAAAAGTGTCCGAAGATGAAGGGTGGAATCGTCTGGCCATAGATTAACAAAAAATCAAGAAATCCCGGACGCGAGGATGGCAAACAGGGATGGCATATCGTTTTAAATTACCACTGAAGCTAATGTATCTTACTAAATCTAAGATAAAGTAATTTTGAGGCTATCGAATTGGGGTATATCGTGCCTGAGTCGAAACCTGCCAAAGCTGTTCAAATTATTGTATAAACCGTACATAAATCTTAAATTCACGGTTTGATCAATTTAACCGAAAATTGCTTGGAAAATGGCGGCCTCAAGCTCTACAGATGGTTCCCACCTGAATTCACGGTCAAATCGCTTTTTGGCAAATTTATACCCGGCATTAATAATGTGATTGGCCTCTTGTTCAAGCAGCGATGGTTTTATCATTTCAATAGATACCTGCGAACGGATAAAACGTTCCCTCACTATTACCTCATTCCAGATTGAATCCCCGAAGAGAAGTTTTTTCTTTTTTGCCTATTCCACTTTAGGCACAAATATATCCATCAAATCAGAAAATACTTGACAAACAGAATTGTTTTAATTATAAACTATTTAATAATTAAAATGTATGAGCGCAATGAAATGAATATTAAAAATTCGGGAAAATTAATTCCCATCAGTTTGATTGCATTCTTGTTTCTTTGTACGTTTTGGTTCTAAAAGGTAACAGGTCTATTGAGTGGTATATTGCATGCAATTTAGGACAATAATTTTGTGCCGGGTAAGCAAGCGCATGGTTCGATTTGATGAGGATGGTTTATGTGAATGGTTCAGAGATAACTAAGCCATTGAATATCACAGGGGGTCTAAAAACTAAGATGGAAACCAAGGAAAGCTTTGTAACATTTTTAACAAACGAAGGCATCTCAGACATTGAGGATCTAATGGTTCATATTCAAGTGTTCATTGATAGCCCTGAATTAATTTATGAACTGCCGGCGACTGAACGGGAAACATTAGAGGCAAGGATGGATGAGGCTCTCAGTGTTTTATAACAAAGTTGGGGGCAGATACCTGATTTCCTTTTATCACCCGTTTATTGTAACAGGCTCCTTGTTTAATTCTGCACGACAGGGAATAATGAATGCTAAAGCACATTTTTAAAATACTTTTTATAATTTCAACATTTACCTTGGTTACGGCGCAATCTTGGGCCCATGTTCCCTATTTTGAACACAATGACTTCTCCGCGAAACAGCCTTTTACGGTAGAATACTCAATCGAGCAGTCACTTGCCATTTATGCATGGCTGGAAAATAACGATCTTGGCAACTCTGGAGATATAGATGTTTTTGTATTCCGGATAAATGAACCGACAAGCGTATACCTGGAAGTTATAGTGCCGGTCTGCAAGGGCTATGAAGAATTCCTACCGTGGTTAGCTTTGGTTGGTCCAGGATTACCTGAGCCAAAAGCGCCCATGCCCTTCGATATCCCTCCAGGCTACGGAATCGAAGTGATCCAAAATGGCACTATTGATGAACCACGAGAGACATTTTATGAATTTTTTGGCGGAAAGAGCTACTATAAAGGCCCAGTTTTCGATGAATATATTACAATCCCAGGAAACTACTATGTTTATATTTGGGATCCTCAACAAAAGAGTGGTGACTATGTGGCAGTATTGGGTAAAAAAGAGATCTGGAGATTCCGGGACATTATCCAGGCTTTCCGTAATACCCCTCTGATACGCTTAGACAAGGAACTTCATGTAGATTGCTCAGAATCATTATCGGAAGATTGGGATGAACTGGGACCGGCAACTCATTAATATTTTGTAGTAAGATCAAAAGCCAATACAGGCATCTTGTTCTAATAATTAAGACTGAATCGGCAGCTGAAGTAAATTGCAGATTGGCCAATCACTTATCCATTCTTTTTTGCGTCATTATTTTTATTAGGTTGCGTGCCTAAATCGAATCTTAGAATCCAGTCAAAATTATTGCATATTTCTACCGGCAATCCTAAAATCAAGCTAATCTGAAAGTAGGACCCTTAAAACCATCCAATAAAGAACTGCAGGAAATAACTTTCATCGCCCTTACATAGATAGCGTCCGTCAGGTGCACCGCTCGATTCCACTGCCGAGCATGGGGCAACTCCTCTTTCTCAATTCTGCATTTGACAAAACGCTACACGAAAGATATCTGGCGATCTAATTGCCGTAAAAAACGGATATCCGGACACCATCTCGTTTTTGATAGAGGCTTATTTTCGGTATGAGGTGACCACTTCGGTGAGCTCACAAAAAGTGCAGAAAAGGGATTTGACTTTGTTTTGCGATTTTTTGTTGAGTGAATGCGGGAGCGAGGAGCGGCGCTTTTGGACGCCACGACAGTCCAAAGCCTTCAAGGATTCGCTGAAAAAACTGAGCCTGGGGCAGGGCAGGCGGGGCTACGGCGACCTGACCATCAACCGGATCATGGCTCACTTAAAAACCTTTGCCAAGTGGATCCACAAGCTAAAGCCTTTTCCCCTGGACAACCCCATGGCCAAGCTTAAGTTGCTGCCGGTGGGTACTGGCCTCGAGGTAGAGCGGGCGATTACCCCGGCCGAGCGCCGGCGGATCCTGGATGCAGCAGACAGCTTGCCTCTGGTTGGGGGGCTATCCAAGGACCGAAATCGTTACCGCGGGCGCCAGCGTCCCCAGCGCAAAGGCTACCGACCTTATCGCAATCGGGCCATGGTCTATTGTCTAATCGAAACCGGTATGCGGCGGGCGGCGGTCCGGAATCTAAATTTGAAAGCCGTTGATTTTAAAAAACGAAATGTCAGCGCGGAAGAGAAGGGCGGGCATACGCACAAGTATAAGATTTCGCGAGAGGGTCTGGGGGCGATCAAGGATTACATTGAAAAGGAGAGGGCACAGGATTTCAAAAGGTGGCGCTCGCCGGCGCTATTTCTTTCGCCAGCCTCTACGCCACACGGTGCCGGCCGGCTGAATCCGAAGGTTATCAACACGGCCTGGAACGAGGTCTGCCGGTTGGCCGGTGTTGAAGGCCACACCCCGCACGACGCCCGCCACGCCATGGGCAAGCATTTGATCGAAAAAACCGGCAACCTGGCCGCCGTGCAGCGCCAGCTCGGGCACACCAACCCGGCTTACTCTATGCAATACACCCGGATAACGGATGAGGAACTGGGCAATGCATTGGAGGATAGGTGATCTGCTGTAGAACTCTCTTCAGTGGCCTTATAATCAGGCCATTTTTTCTGAAGACAATTTGAAAAAACCCTTTAGTCACAACGGATCACAAATGAGGTCAAAAAGAAATTTTTTGGCCTCCTCATTTGCGATATACGGGGCGATCTGGATTAGTAGAAGGGTAGGGGTTAAGCTTTTTTTCTGATATTTTCCCAGCTTGGGGGTTTTGAAAAAGACAAGAGCAACTTTGGTCGGTTGAATAACAAGTCAAAATTAGGTTTTTTTAATACGGGCAATTGTCCCGCCGATCAGACACAAAATGCAATTCTGCTATATTGCACATTTCATCTGGCCATCTCCAAATTTTATTACCGCGCCAAACTTTAGACTTAGGCACGAAATATACACTTTCACCAGAATGTAGATTGGCCAGGGGAAACCCACACTCCCTGTGAACTGTGGATTTGTTCAGCTAATTTAAAATGTAATTGTTCAATTTTCTGGCGGATTTGAAAGTGCAGCCTCTAAAAAATAAGGGTTATAATTACGGCGTCAATTCACAAAAAAAAAGATAACCATTTTACTTATTGACTGGATTCAACCCCAATGCTATCAAAAGCATGGCGCAAGGATCGGTGTTTCGAGGGCATTATTCAAACCAGTTTGATAGTAATGATCCAAACTACTGACCTTTGCGCTATTTATTTTTCACCACGCCAATCCTTCGGAACCCTTATAAACGTTTAGCCTCCTTTTAA
>CAMYLH010000032.1:14812-22817 GCA_947259065.1 uncultured Desulfobacterales bacterium | reverse complement strand
TGATAATTCCCCTGATGCTGATCTGGGCTATGGTTTCTCCAGAGCATTTATCGTAGATTCCTATGCCGGCCCGGTGGTTATATTCAGCAACGGCTATGAAAGCACGAATGATAAGGCGGTACTATACGTTCTGCATCCTGACACCGGCGCCGTCTTGCGAAAGATCGATACGGGAGTGGGCGATGCAACCAATTGCAACGGTCTTTCCACACCCGTCCTGATCGATATTGATCTGGACAAGAAAGTTGACTTTGCCTATGCGGGTGATCTGCTTGGAAATATGTGGAAATTCGATCTCAGGGACGCCAATGTGAATAACTGGTCATCTGCCTACGAAGGCGGCGGTTTACCACAACCCCTTTTCCAGGCTAAAAACGCCCAGGGGCAGCGGCAGCCCATCACCATGAAACCGGATGTCATGCGGCATTGTGCCTATGGCAGAGACGGATATATGGTGTTATTCGGCACCGGCCGCTACCTCGGTAATGCAGATTTTGCCGACGTCAGCGTCCAGACCTTATACGGTATCTGGGATTGGCAGGATGCCTGGCAAAACGAGGGACATAGTCATATCGATAAATACCTGGGATCATTTACAGCAACCCGCACGCTTTCAAACCTGGACGGTAACGGAAGTCTGCCGGCCAACGCACAAAATGCTACCTTGTTGAAACAAAACCAGATTTATTTCGGCACATCCGGCGGAGAACCGTATCGTGTGTTAAGCGATAATGTCCCTAAGTGGTACTCCGTAGCAGACGACGCCGGAAGCACCGGAAGCCATGTGGGATGGTATTTTGACTTGCCGGCTACCAATGAAAAAGCGTTCAAAGACGTCATGATCTTCGGTGGCGTCGATATCGCCATATCATCATTGCCGTCAGACTCGGCATGTGCTTCCGGAGGAGATTCCATTCTCCATGCCATCGATGCATGCACAGGCGCGAGACTCCAGCAACCATACTATGATATCAATGGTGACGGAAGGATTGATTCCGGTGATCTGATCAATATTGGTTCACTAGAAAAGCCAATTTGGGTTGCACCAACCGGCTGGCTTAAATCAGGAATGTATTATCCGCCTGCCATATTGGGGCTCGACGAAGAATTGGCCAGGTCGTACTACAGCACATCTGACGGAACTGTTGAAACAACGCTAAATAGAAATCAGACTACAGGACTGGCAGACTGGAGAGAGATCGAATAAAACGAGGAGATGAAAAATGACAAAGTGGATCTATACAGGATGTTTGATTATCATCGTCACAGTGATGGCAGGAGCTGGAGCTGCCTTAGCCATCAATGAGTTGACGGACGATATGTCTGAAGAGGGTTTTGGAGGAGGGTCCGGAACTATTTACAGTATCGAAGAAAATGCCGTGGTGATTAACGATATGAAGTTCAATTTTGCTTCCAATGCAAGATTTGTATCCAGCAGCGGCGGTGATCTAATAAAATCTATGTTTAAAAAAGGAGATCCTGTAAATTTTGTTCTCAATTCCAAAGATGAAATCTTGGCTTTGCAGAAAAGCAAATAGAATAAGCGATTAAGACCATACGGAAATCACCGGATCGGTGAGCGTTGTCAGTTTTAAACTTTGGCGAAAGGTTTTTTATACATGGCTGTTGATCTGAACAACCCGTTTGCAGAAGAGCAAATTTGCCAGATACTTTTAAAAAATAATCTTATTTCTCAAAACCAGGTAAAAGGGATCTTCAAGAACACGGCGAAGGTTGAAAAGAAACTGGCAAAACATCGCAATGGTCATAAAATTTCCTTTACATCCGGTGCCAAAAGCGCAGTTTCCACAACCATCGTCGATATCATAGATTACTTAAAGCCTTCCCGGGCAGACGGTCAATCCGGAATTGTCGATGAAGATACGATTTTCCAGGCTCTGGCAAAAGAATGGAAAATTCCTTATAAAAAAATTGATCCTTTGAAGTTGGACCTTAACCTGGTGACGACTACGCTGCATCGTAACTTTGCCATGAAAAACCTGGTGCTTCCCATTGACATAAAGGATGGATATCTGACCGTTGCAGCGCCGTATCCCTTGAACCTTGAGGTCATGGATGATTTGGTCAAAGTCACCAATTTAAAAGTAAAGACTGTACTCAGCTCCAAAAGCGATATTGTCAAGCTGCTGAATGAGTTTTTTGGTTTCAAGTCCTCCATTGCAGCAGCAGAAGACATGTTTACCGGATCGTCGGTGGATTTGGGCAATTTGGAGCAGTATGTGCGGATAAAATCCTCGGAAGAAAACGCCCCCAACGATCAGCATATCGTCAGCGCCGTTAACCACATCCTGTTGTACGCTTTTGATCAGCGAGCCAGTGATATCCATATTGAACCCAAACGGGATGACGTGCTG
The DNA here is from genome assembly GCA_947259065.1 of uncultured Desulfobacterales bacterium. GTDB lineage: Bacteria > Desulfobacterota > Desulfobacteria > Desulfobacterales > JAFDCJ01 > JAFDCJ01. The sequence goes on along the minus strand of CAMYLH010000032.1, from coordinate 20,442 downwards.
GTAAGAATGCGAATAGACGGCATACTCCACACGGTTTACAACCTGCCCAAAAAAGTTCACAACGCCATAGTCAGCCGCATAAAGACGCTTTCCCGGATGAATATCGGCGAGAAACGACGACCCCAGGACGGTAGGATCAAGATGGACAAAGGTAGCGTGGAAGTCGAAATTCGAATATCAACCGTTCCGGTTGCCTTTGGTGAAAAAGTGGTCATGCGTGTAATGGATCCTGAGGTACTCTTACAGGATCTGTCAGGTCTGGGTTTTACCTCCACGGACTTGACCCGCTACAAACAGATTATACACATGCCCCACGGCATTGTGATCGTCTGCGGGCCAACGGGCAGCGGTAAATCGACAACCCTTTACTCTACCTTGCGCCGGCTTTCGAAGCCGGAAAACAACGTGATTACCGTTGAAGACCCCATCGAAATGATCCACGAAGATTTTAACCAGATCGGCGTCCAGCCCGCCATCGATGTGACCTACGGCAACATCCTTAGAACGATACTGCGCCAGGATCCCGACATCATTATGATCGGTGAAATGCGCGATCTGGATACAGCCAAAAATGCTGTCCAGGCAGCCCTAACCGGGCACCTGGTGCTTTCCACCCTCCATACCAATGACGCGCCGTCCACCATTACCCGCCTCCTTGATCTCGGGGTGCAATCTTTTTTAATTCAAGCCACCCTGGTCGGTATTCTGGGTCAGCGGCTCGTGCGCAATATATGCCCGTATTGTAAAGAAGCCTTTCAAATGGACGGGATCGAACTGTCCAGAATGGGGATCGATGTGGCAACCAAAGACAGTCTGACATTACACCACGGGAAGGGCTGTATCAAATGCCGCAATACCGGTTACAGCGGCCGCTCCGCTATTTTCGAGGTCATGCCTTATACGGAATCGCAGAAAAAGCTGACCACTTCCGAAACGGATGTGGAAAAATTAAGAGCGCGGGCAAGAGAAGAGGGAATGTTTACGATGCGCGAGAGCGCCATTAAAAAGATGCTGGAAGGGGTGACCACCTATAACGAAGTCCTCAGGGTTACCTGGGAAAACGACTAGAGTTCGCGAAACCCCCAAAAGGGGTACTCCAGCCGGTAGGCGGCGATTTTACCCGGATTGTTCTCACGGCTGGCCACCAGCCACAACGAACTCTCTCTCTTTTTTGATGAAATCGGGTCCACCGGGTCCCAGTCCGGAAGCAGAATCATGGCATTGTCAGCACTGTATTCGATATCCCCCGATTCTTTGAATGATCCAAGATCAGGTTTTTTACTGTAACTTCCGCCTTCACCGCGCGAAAGTTCCGAAATGACGAAAAAAGACACATTTTGCTCATCTCGTATCGCCTCCATATACCGCAACCAGGAATCAATCCCGGTTCTGCGGTCCGATAGATTTTTAAAGGGCAGTTTATGCAAGCTGTCAATAACAACAACCGTGTTATCTTGCCTTGTTTCATGCTTTAAAAAATCGATCTGGCGCCGCATGATGTCCGGGTTGAGCTTGCGGTCTGTGACCACTCGGAAATATTGCAGCATCTCCTGAAACTCCAGGGAAGCTTTTTTAAGGCGTTGGACGACATCTTCATCGGTGTGTTTTGTTCTGATATCCGCATCTGAAAGCCGGCTCAACCGTGACAGAGTTCTGAAATATATATTCTGGCGACCGTTTTCAAAATCATAGTAGATAACCGGTGTCCTTCGCCTGGCTATTTCGGTTGATACCTGCATATAAAAGCAAGATTTGCCGGCTTTGGGCGGTCCCCCCATGATGTTGATGCCGCGAATGCCGCTCAGCGCCTTATCTAGTTTTTCGAAACCAGACCTAAGCCCGATCCGATCCTCTCCCATGCTCTGTTCCACGAATTGAAAAAATTTCCGATGCTCTTTTTCGGAGGCTGTAAACGGTGAGAAGGATTTGGATGACCGAATCATTTCCGAAACAGCACTGCGGAATTTCTTACCTTCCTCTTTGGCCAAATCGCACAGTCCAAAGCCGCGTTTCAGGTGTGTGGGCCATTTAAGTATTCTGGCTTTAAATCCCAACCTGGTGGCCGTTTCCCGGGCCGCAAGATATGCTTCAGGAGTATTGTTAACGACGATAAATACATGGTTGATATAGGCCAGGCGCTCAGCACTCACGAACTCTAAATCGGCGGCAGTCGGCACGGCTATGCCGGGGTAACCGAGTTCCTTCAACGTCAGAAGATTGTTCTCTCCCTCTACAAGAAAAAGCACACCATTTTCACACCGGTCGATTTCAGGCAAATCGAAAATTTGGAACTCGCCGGAAAAAAAATTTTCAGCCCCGTACCAGAAATTATCCTCCGGACGCCCGGGCAAAATACAGCGGGCGGCATATGATTTGCCATCCTCCAGATAATACGGGTACACGAGATACCGGCCGTTATACCCGATTTTCATCTCATCCACGACAGCCTTAGAAATCCCGTACTCTTGAAAATAGGCATACTCACTTTTGCTCATCAAGGAGGTAAATTTTGTAATGTCCTGTTTTAAATTTTTGATCGGATAAAGCACATCCCGAACATAAGGCTCCCGATCCGGTTCGTGCCCCGGAACCTTTTGCGCATCAATTCCCATCAGGCGGCTAAAATGCAATGCAAATCCGCCCGGCAGACATCTGTTCAAGCATCTAAAATAACCGGCAAAAAAACTGTCGGGATTCAGATAAACCGCCAGCACGCCGGTTGCCTGTTTTTCGGAATCATTGCAGAAAGGACACGGGGCTTTGATGAAGTATTTCTCCTGGCGAGCCCCGGAAAGGTTCTCAAAATAAAACTGTTTTATTTGTTCGATAGCGTCCATTAGAATATCTCCTGCTTATAGACCATAATCCGGCGCCGGACGACGGGACAGCCTTGATTGCTCTCGTAGTAGGCTTGTGGTATCGCTATCAGCGCATCAATACCAGTCTGCAGTGGGAGCATCGGAGCAAATACTCGCGATAAGCATTTTCAGGATTAAAATTCACCGCGATAATGCCCCCTTATCCCATATCGCATACTGATTTACATTTCTTTTGTTGATCTAAACCCTGCCATCAAGTATAACTGGTTGCGCTCAATTTATCAATTTATATCCATTCTTCACTCATTTACAGGCTGGCTAACTATGTCGCAAATCCGCAACCAAACCATTCAAGGATTAACCGTCGGAGAGACGTTGACGGTATCACGGAAATTCACGGAACGGGACATGATAACCTTCGCCGAAATTACCCGGGATTACAATCCCATCCATTTTGATGAGCGCTTTGCGGCGGCTAAAAATTTAAAAGGACGGATTTGTCATGGTCTGCTGGTGGGAAGTCTGCTTACGGAAATCGGGGGACAAATCGGGTGGTTGGCTTCGGAAATGAACTTTCGCTTTAAAAAGCCGGTTTATTTTGGCGATACGATCGAATGTTCGCTGGTAATCACCAAAATCGACGATCGCAATCGGGCTAGAGCCGAAGTCATTTATCGCAATCAGGATGGGATCGTAGTTCTGGAAGCCGAATTGGCGGGTGTTCTTCCGGGTGACCTTGAACGCAAGGTCCTCGATTCCATTTTGGCGGGAGGAGAAAGGAATTAAAAAACAAGGGCATATCTGAAGTAAAGTTCTGCAATGCCTGAATCCCCTGCCCCTCAATGAGTGCTTTACTTCGGATTTATCTTGGCTTGGGCGGAAGTACTTGCTCCGGTACCGGGCCCGGGGGGCGAGATAGTGGGTCTGAGCATATTGGAACGGCCTTCAAAAATCGCACCCTCCCTGATATCAATGGATTTTGCCTTGCAGTCTCCCAGCAATTGACCGGAAGACTGAATCTCCAGCTGTTTGCGGGCCAGAACATTGCCGGTGATTTTGCCCTGGATAACAATGTTGTCGGCCTCCACGTCGGCTTCCACGACACCGCTTTGACCTATAACAAAATCACCGGCAACTTTGATGGTGCCTTTAAAATGACCTTCCACACGCAGATCTTCGTCGCCCTGAATGTCACCTTCAATTTTTACTTTTTTGCTTAATAATGAAGCTTTGCCGGTCGTTTTCCCTATATCCATTTATACATCTCCTTCATAAAAATTAGGAATTTACAGACTGATATCCTCTAAATGCAGTCTGGTAATTTCATATTTTTGCGGCAGTAGCAGATGCCGTTGAGGATTGCGGAGGCTCGGTGCCAACGGGTTTTGACTCCTCAGCCGATCTTTTCCCCATTTGCATTTCCCCGTCAAAAACAGCACCGTCCAGGATGGAAACCTTAGGGGTTACGATGCGTCCATTGATTCTGGCGGTATTGTCCATATGAATTTTTTCGGTCGCTGTAAGATTGCCCTCTACATTACCGTTGATTGCAATACTGGTGGCGTTGAAGTTTCCCTTGACCCTGGCGCCCTGAGCAACCTTCAATTGGCCTTTTAAATTAAATTCTCCTTCAAAAGAGCCCAGGATTATCATATTACCTTCGCCGGAAACATTTCCGGTGATTTTAAGATTTTTGCCGAAGAAGGTTGTAGAATCCTCGGTCCTGTCTTCCGGGGCACTTTTAGGGGGACTCTTGGGGGTAGTTCTGGGGGTACTCTGGAAAGTACTCTTGGGGGCAGTCGGGACGTCGGCGGCAGACGCCTCATCTTCTTTTTCCTTTTTCCCGAATAATGTCATTCCTAAACTCCTTTTGAAATAAGGTGGTTGAATTAAAGCCTGCGATGATTTTTTTTCATGCGCCTTGTCTAATAATATATATCAAATCAGTTAAAATGTAAAAAGATTTTGTAAAAATTAAAGTATTTAAAGCAGTTAGTGACCTCCAAAGGTAAACGGGTGTCCTTGTTTTTCGGATTTTATTTCTTTGGTGATGAAAACTTCCCGATTTCGTGCTATAAATCCAGGAAACATCTTAGATCATAAGGAGCACCGCTATGAAAAAGACTCTCCTCTTTATGTGTATTCTGAGTTTAATGACTTCTGTCGTCATTGCCGGCGCGATTCCTGACAATGCCACCTTTAAAGCAGCCAGAGAAAACCTGGTCGAAGAATATATCGCAGGCCACGGAATAGCCGATCCGCAGGTTCTGTCGGCGATGCGCTCTGTGCCCAGGCATTGTTTTGTTCCCAAACGACTGGCTTCAAGGGCCTATGCAGACACCGCCTTGCCCATCGGAGCAGGCCAGACCATATCGCAGCCCTACGTGGTCGCACTGATGACGGAAAGTTTGAAACTCAACGGCAATCATCGGGTGCTTGAAATCGGGACAGGCTCGGGTTACCAAGCGGCGGTGCTTGCTAAAATAGTCAAGGAGGTTTACTCCATCGAAATCAAAGAAAAGCTTCATAACGAGTCGACCCGGCTGCTAAACGCTTTAGGGTTTACCAACGTAAAAACCCGTGCCGGCGACGGATACTTCGGCTGGGAAGCTGCCGCCCCTTTCGATGCCATCATAATCACCGCAGCAGTCAATCATATTCCGCCGCCGCTGTTAAAGCAGCTCACTGAAGGCGGCCGGCTCATTTTACCCCTCGGCAATCCGTTTTCGTACCAGAACCTCACTCTGGTCACTAAGACCAGAGGCGACTATATCACTCGACAGATAACCGGTGTGCTATTTGTGCCAATGA
>CAMYLH010000032.1:0-14787 GCA_947259065.1 uncultured Desulfobacterales bacterium | reverse complement strand
GGGCATGCTTTGGAAAAATAAATGCTATTGACCGCCATCTTCCTGGTATCCCTTTCCACGCTGGCTTTTGAGGTCTTGCTCACCCGGGTGTTTTCCATCAGTCAGTGGAACCATCTATCATTCATGGTGATCAGCATTGCTCTTTTCGGATTCGGTGCCAGTGGTACTTTTTTGAGCATTGTCGATATTCGCAAAAACCACCGACGGACAACTCCGGTGTCCAGGGGTTGGCTGGCCGTCCTTCTTTGCTTATACACTGCTGCGGCAATGATATCTTTTTTAGGCTTAAACAACATGCCGCTGGATTATTTCAGGCTTCCAGTGGAGCCGGTTCAAAGCCTTTACCTGCTGGCAGCCTATTTGCTCTTGGCTCTGCCGTTTTTTTTCTCGGGAATTATTATTGGCATCGGCTACACCACTGTACCGCAAAAAGCCGGCCTGGTTTATTTTGCATCCATGGCGGGTTCAGCTCTGGGCGCAGTTGCACCGGTTCCATTGCTTGCCCCGCTGGGTGAGGGGAGGCTTATTATCATCTCAGCCCTGATCCCTCTAATTCCGGCGGTGTTCGCTGCTCTGAAGCTATCGCCTAAAGAAGACTCGCAAACCCAGGTCTCATGGTTATTGCGTATGATTGTGATCGTATGCAGTTCTGGACTTCTTTGTCTTTCAATGCTTTTGATGACCCAGGCGGGGAATACTTTAATTCGCGTAAAGCCCTCCCAGTTCAAAGCGCTTTCCCAGGTTCTTCAATTTCCCAAAACACGGATAGTCGAAACCAAAACCGGCATTCGGGGTAGGACTGAACGCGTCAAGACACCTTATATCCGCTTTGCACCTGGTTTAAGTCTCAAGTTTACTGAAACTTTGCCCGACCAGCATGCCGTCTACTTGGATGGTGACAATCAGTTTGTGTTGTATGAACTCAAAAAGGAAAGTGATCACCGTTTTGCAGCCGCCATGCTGTCTTATTCAGGCTATTTCCTGGCGCAGCAGCCTGAAAATGTGTTGCTGATCGAATCCGGGGGAGGTTCGGCCATCGCCTGCGCCTTAGCCTCCGGTGCAGAGCAAATCACAATCGTCGAACAAAACCCCGATCTTGCAAATATGTTGCATCGCCAGTATCATCTGCCGGTAATCATCGAAAACCCCCGGAGCTTTCTAGCACAAAACGATGGCCGCTACGATATCATTCAGGTGGAAAATTGGGGATACTCCATGCCGGGTGCATCAGCACTGAACCAGGATCACCTGTTCACCCTGGAAGCATTTGGCGAATATTGGGATCATCTGACAGAAACCGGATTCGTCATCATTTCCCGCAAACTCCTATTGCCGCCGTCTGATTCGCTGCGTCTTTGGAGCACTGCTTACGAGGCGCTAATGAAGAAGGCGGTAGAACGGCCTGGCAAGCACCTTGTGCTCCTTCGCAATTACGACACTTTCACCCTGATTGTCTCAAAATCCCGCTTGAATATTCCGCCAGTGATTGAATTTTGCAGGCAGTATAACTTCGATCTGGTTTATCTGGAAGGGATGCCGCGGGATATGGCCAATAGATTTAATGTATTCGATGAACCCTACCACTATCAGAAAATCAACCAGCTGGCAGCGGACTACCAGTCCGGTCGGCAAGACCATTTCTTCCGGATGTATCTGCTCGATATTGCCCCACAGTCTGACAGACGGCCTTTTCCCGGCCGATTTTTAAAGTGGCCGCAGGTAAGATCACTATACAAAAGCCTCGGAAGTCGCTTTTACGTCCTGGTCATGTCCGGTGAAATCGTGATTTCGGTCATATTTTTCGAAGCCTTCATCGTTGCAATTTGCCTGCTCATCTTCCCACTGATTCTAATCACACGCAGGTTTCAAAAACCGGATGTTGCCCAGGTTGTCTATTTTTTGGGTGTAGGCGCTGGTTTTATGTTTGTTGAGCTTTATTTTATCAAATCTTTCATTCTCCTGGTGGGTGATCCTGTTATCAGTTTTACCATGGTCGTTTCAGCAATTTTAATTTTCACAAGTTTAGGCGGTTTATGGGTGCAAAATAAAAGCGGACAGGATATCAGATCCGCTATGGCAGCCCTCATTGGTATGCTGACCTTGACGGTTGTGGGCTTTGAATTGTTGGCCGCTCATATCTTAAAGTTTTCAGCAGCCCTACGGTACGTCATTGCCATTCTTTTTTTGTTTCCAGTCGGCTTTTTGATGGGATTGCCCTTCCCGCTCGGGATGCGCCGCATCCTGAACAGCCCGGTTCAAAGAGCTTATGCCTGGTCGGTAAACGGCTGTGCATCGGTGTTGAGTTCTATTATGGCCGCACAAGTTGCCGTCAGCTTCGGAATTCCTCTCATCGCTGCCTGTGCGGTTTTGACATATTGCATGGCCTTAGTTGTGATCGCTAAAAGAGCTCAAGGCTGAAAGCTCGGTGTTAAATGACAATCGACGAAGGACGATCGACCATAGACGATTGACAAATTAGGTATGCAGATTGACGGGGCGAAGCTATCGTAAAACCTACAGAATTCCACCATTCATTCATCTTAATTCGTCATTCGATTCCTCCTCTTTCTCACTTTCCCACACCTTCCGGCGCTTAACCCGCCTGATAAATCCCAAAACCGTCAAAAGAGCGGCCATAAAAAAAAGGATGCCGTAAAGATTGTCGGCAAGATAGACCAGCCAGCGGGGTGTTCTTTCAAGGTGGCTGAGCCAGTTTCTTTCCAGCTCGTCGGTGGAAATGCCCAGGCTTTTGATGGTGGCGGCTTCCGTAGAAACACCATTTTTCAGATGGCCCAATAAATCCAGAATGCCTCTTTTCCCGTATTGTCTGTCAATATAATTGACCATACTCTTGCTTTGTTCATAGGCGAGTAACAAAGATGGTTTGTCCTGGGGAAAATTTTTTGTCAGTCGTCTGAATTGCAGCACACGATCGGCAATAATCGCCGCATCAAGTCCGGACCAGCTTTTTTCAAGAAATATTTCCCCAATCCCATCACTGGCCCACTGACAAATACCCTCCTCAAGCCATTTGGCAAGGCGTTGATCATTGATGTGCCGATGCAGCATAAGATGACACAATTCATGCTTGAAAGTTGTACGCAGGGAAAAGGGGTGCAGGTTCATCCTGGAATAGTCAATGACGATCAAATTTTTTTCGGGGACCGCAAAGGCAACAAAGAGGTTGCTGCGGGACAATCTCTGGAAGGTCCGGCTATTTTTGACCAAAACCACCTGGGGCCGGATATCCAAGCTCCAGGCGAAAATTTTTTCCAACTCCTGCTTAAGATCCGGATAAAGGCGAAGGACTTCAGCGGCAGCGCCCTCTATAGACGTCTCATAGGCAACAATTATATCATCATTTTGCAATACCAATGGTTGCGCCACAGCGGGGTATTGCACAAAGAAAATAGCCGCCAGGCCGCCGAGGAAAGCAAAATATCTTCTCGATAAGGGATTTTTTGACACAAATCGGACTCTATTACACTTGGCACTTGAATTCAAACGCTTATTTTTGTTATGAATGCCAATTAGAGAACGACCTCTTTCGACAAAAGTTTGCCGGATCATTCATTTCATCTCGCCTTGAGCGGAACCAGAGGAGACATTCCGGACAGAGCTTAGAAACAAATACGTCGTCAGAGGCTTTTCCCGATAACGGGATACGAGTATTCATGCGGATAACCATATCAGCCAATTTCAACGGACCGTGGTCGGAGGCCTTTCATGCGAATTCAGGTAGATTGCTACGCCGGATACCGCGGCGAAGAAACGCCCCGCCGCATCCGAATGGCCACCTACAAAATCGATGTAAAAAAAGTGCTGGATCGTTGGCTGGCGCCGGACCATCGCTATTTTAAGGTCATTGGCGATGATGATGCCACCTATATCATTCGACACGATACAGAGAAATTGGAGTGGGAATTGGTGTTTTACCGGGCAGCAGGAGGATTCACCGGAAACGACAGCGAATTTGGGGAAAGTTGATGGTAAAGAATAATTTTCTTTTTTTGTGTCAACAATATATCAAAATCCTATAATGATAGGTCTATGGAGGTAAATCATGAGTGCGGATAATACGATCGAAATTCTAAAAAGTGCTATTTTGCTGGAAAAAAGGGGACAAGCTTTCTATTCAAAAATTGCACAACAAACAACCGGTAACGCTGTTAAAGCGTTTTTTGAATTGATGGCGAATGAGGAGGTCAAACATGTCGAAATTCTGACGGAGCAGTTCAAAGCCTACCGGCAAAATAAAAAATTCTTACCGGGTGACTACCAGGCGGATCACAGCGACAGCATCTCTTCCAAAGTCCTGACAACAGAATTGAAAAAAGAAATATCAGCCGCTGATTATGAGGCAGCGGCAATTTCAGCGGCGATGGCGATGGAGAAAAACGCGATACAGCTTTATTCGGACAGGTCATCTGATACAGTGGATCCGAATGAAAAAGCGCTATACAAGTGGCTGGCAGATTGGGAGGTGCAGCATTTGAATTTTCTTGCCGAAATAGATAAAGAACTGACCGAACAGGTCTGGCATGATAACAATTTCTGGCCATTTTAATAAGATAAAAATCTACTGGAATCAATCGCACAGCGGCACCAGCATCACCGGACAGGGGGCATTTTCAAGGATCGTCATCCCCACATAATCGATCCGGCCCATACACATTTTTTCCTTGCGCGAATGGCATCCTAAAACCAGGAGATCGGCCTGCATATCACGAGCCAGCTTACATGCTTCCAACGCGGGATCTGCAGGCCGGCACTTAAACGATATATTTCTCAGGCTTCCCAATAACGGCTCAATTTCCGTTTTGTAGCGGCGCTCTGTTTCTTGCCTGATTTCGACCAGTTTCGGATCATTTTCGTCGGTTTCCTGTAGTAAATAATCCAGGGCGTGGAAAATGTGCAGCTCGGCGTCGTTTTGCCGTGCCAACTCTAAACTTTTTTTAAGTGCAAACATGCTGGCGGGACCGAACTTCAATGCGACAAGTATTCGTTTGAACATTTCGCTTCTCCCCCTATGTTGACTGTTTGTCAGCTTTTTCGGCTGGAAGCTATTTTGGTTCGGTAAGGTCTTGAAATTGGATGCTGCTGTGAGGATTTTGGCCGGCACCAAAGGCATCTGAAATGACCCGGAGAACTTCACCATCTGTTTTGAATTTATCGTTGAGTTGTCTCATCACGCTATCTCATATATGGTGCCGGCAGATTTACCGCAACTATACCTTCTGCGCGCAACCATAGTCAAATAATATCTCACTATTGCCTTGGGGTTCATTCTCCGAAGGACGATTATGCAAAGCCCTATTCCGTTCGAATCCATGCTCCTATTCGGTATGACCCTGCTGGTTTTTCTCGGGCTTATGATTCTTGCTCTCGGACTTATCCGGGTGTTAAAATTCTGGGGAACTCCAAAGTTTTAGGGACTCCATGTGTCCGGCGGAAGCAGCGGGGTCCGTTGTGTAAACCCGCTAAAAATCCTCGTGAAAAATTGCTTTCATATCACCCTCATCTGACATTGGAATTTGCAGAATGTGAAAGCCTATCTCTTATTTTTTGGTTAGTTTTGCTACCGACTCCACATGATGTGTATGGGGAAACATATCCAAGGGCTGCACCTCCTCGAGACGGAAATTGTCCTCCATCATCTGAAGATCCCTGGCCATGGAGGCCGGGTTGCACGAAACATAGACCATGCGGTCGGCACCCAATTCAAGCACCTGCTTGACGACATCTTTGTGCATACCGGCCCTGGGCGGATCGATAATCAACACATCAGGTCGTCGCTTTATTTGTGACAGGCATTTGCGAATATCACCCTGGATGAATTTGCAGTTTGATATACCGTTTTTGCGGCAATTTTTTTCGGCATCCGTCACTGCACTTTCGATAATTTCAATGCCGGTAACCACTTTACTATGTTCGGACAGCAGGATCGGAATGGTTCCCGTGCCGCTGTAGAGATCCAAAACAGTTTCGGTACCGGTAAGCCCCGCATATTGTTCAACGGTTTTGAAAAGTAAGGCAGCACCCCGCGAATTGGTCTGGAAAAAAGAATTTGCCGATATTTCAAACGTAAACCCGTTAATTTTATCCGATATGAGATCAGAACCCGCCAGTGTATGCTCAAATTCACCCATGGCCACTCCGGCCTTGCGGGATGTAATATTATTTATAACCGATACGACCTCGGGGTACGCGTCCATTAAAATATCAGCCAGGGGTTGAACCGTCTTGCGCTCATCTTCGGCCGTCACAATGTTAACCATCCATTGATCATGGGCCACCGAATGCCTTAAAACCAAAAAGCGCCAGAACCCGCTGTGACTGCGCAATCCGTAAACCGGCTTATCGGATGATCGAACAAACGTTCTGACCTCATCCATCAGCTGATTTCCCAGATCCGGTTGCAGCAGACATTTTCGGATGTCAATGACTTTGTGAAACGTCCCGGGCACATGAAGCCCAAGTGCAAACCCCATATCGACATCGGTTCGTTCCAGTTCATAGGGTAAAAGCCAGCGTCTGTCCGAGCAGGAAAATTCCATTTTGTTGCGATACCCAAAAATGAGCTCGGAAGGGATGGTATCACGAACCGTCACGTCTTTAATGCGCCCGATATGCTCAAGGGAATCCAGAATATGCTGCCTTTTGTAAATAAGTTGTTGTTCGTACTTTACAAATTGCCACTTGCAGCCGCCACAAAAACCACTGTATTCACATGGTGCGGTAATTCTGAAGGGAGATGATTGGATCAGATCAATCATCCTGGCTTCAGCGTAATTTTTTTTCTTTCTGAAAATCCGAATTATAGCGCGGTCCCCGGTGACTGCCTGATCAACGAAAACGGCCATACCATCCAAACGAACCAACCCCCTACCACCAAAGGCGACATCCGTAATTTCAACCTCCGTTTGCAAGCCTTTTTTAATTTTCATAACGCACCAATTCTCCAAGTATTGATTTATGGAGACTTTTATAACATAAAACAAGAAAGAATAGTATCATCGCAACACGCCGAAACCATCCAATGGGTTGTGGTGATTCACAATCAGAAAAAATCAAGGAAGGATAACGAGAATGTCCACAGAACCATCGACCATTAAAGAAATCAGCTTCTTTTCCGACGGTTTAAATTTAAAGGGGGTTTTGCATCTGCCATCGGGCGATTTTCCGCCGGTTGTGATCGGCTGCCACGGATTATACAGCAACAGTAATTCCCCAAAACAAATTGCACTGGCGGATCGATGTTGTCGTCTTGGTGTCGCCTATTTCCGCTTTGATCACCGCGGTTGCGGCCGCAGTGAGGGCAAATTTGAGGAGGTAACTTCACTTGAGGCTCGCTGCCGGGACCTTGTCGATGCGGCAGCCGTCATCACCGGCACTACGGATACCAATGACCGATTCGGACTGTTCGGCAGCAGCATGGGCGGTACGGTTTGTCTGAGCGTCGCTGGCGAACTAGGCGCTCATACTCTGGTTACATTTGCCGCCCCTATTCGCAGTCGAATCCAGGAATATGGACCCCCAAGATCACAAATTTCTAAACCCCCAGGTATTTTTCTAGACGCCCGAAAGCATCGATTCGACATCACCGAAAAGCTCCCGGAAATTAGTAATATCCTTATCTTTCACGGTGAGGCGGATGATGTCGTTCCGGTTTCTCACGCTGAAGAAATTTATAACTTAGCCAAACAGCCAAAAAAATTGATTAAACAAAAACAGGGCGACCACCCGATGAGCAATGCAGCCCACCAGAAGAGCTTTATCAGTGAAGCCTCGTTATGGTTCAAACAGCAGCTAACCTAGCTCCCGTTTCATATATATCGATCCAAACACATTTTCACCGCTGGTTTTTAACCCGCCGTCACCAGAGGGTATTATGATATCAAGGATTTTCCCCCAGTCCGGTGGGTCCTGCACGAGATTACGAGGAATCTGTTGGACAAGGTAGGGTAAAGACAATGTCAAAAGCAAGTACAGCAGCAAGATACCGCCAGCAACCTACCACAGCATCTGTATCAGCGCCGAATTCCCAGGAGTTCCCGCCGCAACAGATCAAGGGCGGTTGTCGCAAATATGTGTTTGTTCATCCACCGATTGGGGAAATTAAAGTTGAATCGATACCCGTGGACGGATTTAGCATCGGCAACACCGATGCAAACCGTCCCCACCGGTTTGTCAGCCGTGGCGCCGCCCGGTCCGGCAATTCCGCTGACAGAAAGTCCATAAGTTGCACTGGAAACCCGCTGCACTCCCTGCGCCATTTCTTTGGCCGTTTGCTCTGATACGGCGCCATATCGATTTAAGGTCCTAGCATTCACATCGAGGATTTTCATCTTTAGCTCATTGGAATAGGTAACCGCGGAAAAGACAAAATAATCAGAGCTTCCCGGCACATTGGTCAATAAATCGGCAATCAGCCCTCCTGTGCAGCTTTCCGCCAGTGCCAGATTGGCTTTTTTTTGCCTCAGGAGATCACCCACCACCTTTTCCGTGGACTCACCGGTATCTGAAATCACTTTATCCCCCAGTTTCCGGTGTATCCATCGGGTCGCCGCTTCCATTTGCGCCCGCATCTCCCTTTCATCATCCCCGCGGGCATAAAGCTTTAAGTGAATTTCGGGAAATTTTGTTCGAAAACTGAGCTTCACCCGGGGAAAAAGCTGATCAAATTCGTCCAGATAATAGCTGGTGGCTGATTCTGCCAAACCAAAAGTACAAAGGGTGTTGACCTGACGAACGCCGACAGCCGGTCCAAGTAATTTCATGATCCGGGGGATGACCTGTTCTGTCAGCATTTGTCGCATTTCAAAAAGAGCTCCGGGTAAAAAGAAAAAATCGCATTGCCCCAATTTAATGTGAAAGCCGGGCGTCGTACCAACGGGATTGTTGAGACATTGTGAGCCGGTTGGCAGCATCGCCTGTTTCTTAATGGAATCCGTCAGCGTCCGGTTACGGGCTTTAACAAAATTTTCAGCTGATGCGACTGCTTGTGGATCCAATATCAAATCCACACCTGCTGCCCTGGCAGCGGCAACGGCGGTATGATTACCATCGTTAGGACCAAGTCCACCGGCAACCACGGCTATATCAGATCGTTGACCCATTTCTGTTAAAATGTTAACCGCCGCTGCCGGATCACTCCCGATACAGCTGTGCCGGGCAATCTCGATACCCGTCTCTTCCAGTTTTTGGGCGATGTAAGCGCAATTGCAGCCCATCAATGCTCCTGACCGGATCTCATCTCCAGTGGTTAAAATTTCTGCGATCATACTTTAAGTTTTATAATATAACTATCTGGTTTAATATTAACTAAAATTACTCCCACTGAGTGGGAGACGTCAGCAAGCCCCCTGAAATGGAGCGGAGAAAATCACCCCGATCGTTTCAAACCGAAAAACGGCGAGGTAAATTTTCCACAACTTTAATCAGGCGGATTCAACACAAACATCGAAGGAGATACGGGCACATCTGCCAGGTATTGTTGGATCTCGAGTTGTATAGTTATCCCCTCACCGTCTGATATGCTCAATCTGGAGGGAACCTGATATCCGTTAATAATCTGCATTTCATCAAAGCGAGCACGATAAATCAGGGCCCCGGAACGATTAAAAAACTCGACTTGATGAACCTGTGCTTTATCTTCAGCCAGAAACACTTTTTCAACGATGCCCCACCACCGTTTTTTCAGTATTAGAATATAGCCGGCGCCGGTACTTTGCCGGTGCAATGATGCGGAGTGATGTCCGCGAAGTGGAGCGCGACGGGCTTCATAATAATAGAACCATTTCCCGTCATTTGCTATTTTCACTGCCGGAAGCCCGGAAATCAACACCACGATGCTTAACTTAACCGTTTCCGATCCGATCCATGCGATTCTTTCATCGATTCTTATTTTCCCATTTTGCCTGACCTTTATATTCCCGATACCCTTAAAATTCATTAATTTAGCATTTTTACTGCCCAAGGCCGGCAGTACCATCCGGGCTTCCGCCAGAGCTGCTAAATCGTCAGGTCCAGGGGTTTTGCGGGAAAGGCTGCTGCATCCGGCCAGCAAAACAGCAACCACAACGATCAGGGTTACCGATTGCAGTTCATATCGTGCGATTCTCATCGACTCTTCGTCTCCGGAAAATAGTAGATTTTCTGTCTATAAATCATGTTTGGATTGCCAAATAAATAGAAAACCACAGGTATTCGGCCTGTGGCATCCTTGACAGGGGTTGGGTTTGCTGGATGAGCGACCTATCTGATCTAAAAACCGAGGCCCGTCATCATCAGGATCCGGTTGGCTTCAGTTGCCGGATCTTTTCTTCCAGCGTATCTTTATCCTTTTTTTTAATATTTAATGATTTTTGGTAAAATTTCAAAGCGTTCGGCTTATCGTTCAGCTTCTGATAAACATCGCCCATATGTTCCAGCATAATGGGGTCATCAGGCACCAAGTCAACAGCTTTCTTTATATATTTCAAAGCCTTGTCAAACTGTCCCTTTTTATAATAAACCCACCCTAAACTATCGGTAATGTAACCGTCGTTGGGTTTGTATTTTAAAGCTTTTTTGATCAGACGCTCGGCTTCATCGAGATTCCGCCCCAGATCGGCATAGGTATAACCGAGGTAATTCAATGCATTAGCATGTTTGGGATCGAGAGCGATAACCTTTTGCATGGTTTCAATGGATGCATCTTTTTTATTCCATTTGTCATATACGACACCCAGGCGAAAATAGTAGCGAGGATTATCAGGCTCTATTTCAATGGCTTGTTTGATATGTTCCACGGCCTTTTCGTAATCTTCGGCTTCCTCATGAAAGGTGCCCAGATAGTATTTAAAGTCGGGGTTGTCCGGGTCTTTTGCCATGGCTGAACCTAAGAATTTGATTGCTTTATCATTTTTATTCTGATCCTGATATATGAAGGCAACATGCACCACGGCATCCTGAAAAAATCTGGATTCCTGGGTAACTTTCTTAAAATGAAAAAGGGCCAGGTCATTATTTTTGGTTTCATAATGGGAGATTCCCGCCAGGTGGTGAATATCAGGGTTATCCGGCGCCCCTTTCAGCATTCCGTTGATGACGACCAGGGCTTCGTCAAATTTTTTGGAGTCGATGTACAGTTGAATAACGTTGATGATAACTTCAAATTCATTTTGACTTCTTAACCCCAGCTTGATCAGGTGTTTTTCGGCCTCCTTTTTCATTCCTTGCTGATGAAAATAATACCCGAGTTCCATGGCTGCCCGCACATTGCCAGGATTGCTCCGCAAAATTTCTTTGTATAGCTCAATAGCTTTTTTAGTTTTCCTGCGGGTTTTGTAAATATCTATCAGCTCAAATCTTGGTTCGGGGCGATCAGGTTTTAATTCAAGTGCTTTCCGAAATTCCTTCTCTGCTTTTTTAACTTTGCCTTGTTTGGCGTAAATTCTGCCAAGATAAAAATGTCCGGTATATGATCCGGGAAAATTGTCAAGCTCCCGATTGAAGACCTCTCCGGCACGCTCAAGGTCTCCGGTTTCCATGTACAGGCCGCCAAGCAATGAATAAATTCGTTGTTGTTTCGGATCTATGGCAAGTATTTTTTCATATATGGTAATAGCGTCATTGGTTTCTTTGCGAACCTGTTTGATGCCACCGTAGATGATTAATGATTTTAAATCATTGGGATTTTTTTGCAGCATCCCCTCTAAAACCTCGATGGCTTTTTCATTTTCCCGATTCTGCAAATAGACGGTAGCCAGCTCTCGCTGCAAATAGGGGGAGTCCTCATTAAGTTCAATCGCTTTTTGGAGCAGTACGATACGAATCGCATTAAACGAAAGATTTTCATAAGCTAAATAATCCTGACATATTACCGGCTGTACTTTCATTCAGTATAAGAAGCAAAATCGGGGATTTCTTTTTTAAAAAATTCCCTCATTTTTTTAATGATATTTTTCTCCACTTGGCGAACCCGCTCCCTTGAAATCCCATATCGATCTCCGATTTCCTGCAAGGTGACGGGATTATCAGAAAAAATGCGTAAATCAAATATCTCAATTTCACGAGGTGTCATTTTTTTTCTGAATTCAGCAATTTTATTATGCAGCAGGGCTTCAATCTCTTTTTTGGAGACCTGGTCCTCGATGGATTCGGTAGCAGTGCTTAAAAATTCGATTCGTTCCGTATCCGAATCTTCCTTTAGCGGCGCATCCAGGGAAACATCCCAGCCATCCAGGCGCTGGTCCATATCAACAATTTCTCTTTCGGAAACACCCAGTCTTTCCGAAAGGAGTTTGGGCTTCGGTTCAAAGCCCATATCAATTAATTTCTGTTTTTCCTTTTTCAGTTTGAAAAATAATTTGCGCTGTCCCTGGGTCGTTCCGATTTTAACCAGGCGCCAGTTGTCCATGATAAACTTTAATATGTACGCTTTTATCCAAAAGGAGGCATAGTAGGAAAATTTGACATTTTTGTAAGGATCAAATTTTTTAACGGCCTGCATTAGCCCGATATTGCCCTCCTGAATAAGATCCAGAAGGTTTTGCATCCAAACCCGCTGAAACTCTAAAGCAATTTTTACAACAAGCCTCAGATTGGAGGTGACCAGCCGATAGGCAGCTTCCTTGTCACCATGTTCTCTAACTTGAATGCCCAGCTCTTTTTCCTGCTCTCTGGTCAGTAACTTGTAATTGCTGATTTCCGCTAAGTAACGTTGAAGAGGATCATACTTTACTAAAGCTTTATCAGCAGAACTCGCCGTCGACGTGCGCCTGCTCTTCGTTGAAGCTGGCGTATTTTTTACTGCCGATTTTTTCATTGCCTTCTTTTTTATAGCGGCTTTTGTCTTCATACACACTATCCGAGTGGATGGAAAATTTTCACTTTCAAAAATTATGCTACGAAACCAGGGTTGATAAACTTAAAACAAAAGCCCGATCCAGCCATGAATTACATATAGACAGAACACCAGACTTGTGATAGGCAATCAGGTTATGTGCGCCTGTAGCTCAGCTGGATAGAGCAACGGACTTCTAATCCGTAGGCCGCAGGTTCGAATCCTGCCAGGCGTACCAGGCTTAGCTTGAGGAGCTGACTCCGAGCCAAAGAGAAATTAAAAATTTCGCGGACTTTGACCTGGATCAGATTCCGGTCATTGACCGCTTTACCATATTTTAGATTTAATATCCTCCGAACCAACGACTCCACTATACAATAAAATCGGAAAATTTCAATCTATATTTCCGGAATGAGATACGTTGTCCTTTTGGATCGGCTGCGGCAAATTGCAGGGAAATCAAACAGGCCTTTAAGGAATTGCGCCCATGGATGGATTAAATTTGCTCAAACTTATAAAATACGCCGCTGTATTGGTTGCCGCCGTAATTATTGGTAACTGGTTTTTGGCCGAAACCAGAAAGGCAAAAACAAATAAGGAACCGTGGTACAAGCCCTATATATCCGTGCCGGGTTTAATCATCCTTGTGGCCCTGAGTCTACCGCTCATTCTCTTGCTGATCGGTCACTAAACGATAAGTGGTAATCGCTTCTAACATCTTATAACACATTTAAATCCAATTGCCCATCACCGCTTGGGATTCGGCCGCATACCGGAGGCGTTTAAGCTGTCCTATTTAGCAATGATGTCGATGCGAGCACACAGCCGAAATTAGCGCACCTGCCTACGAAACATATTCTCAACCGAACAGATGACCATAAATGGTAAATGGAGGATAAAATCAAGCATGATTCCCAGGGTAATCAAAATATAGATACCTGGTAGCTTTAAGATATAGAAAGGGAGTTTTTTCAAGAATGTATCACTTACTCGGGGTAAATTGATTTTTCATTTTGAGGAGCTACGTAATGGTGGTTTTATAGTATTTCACCCCGACGATAAATTCTGGGCTGTTATCAAAAGATATTTTCCGGCACCACCGTACTTCCGCCCGATAGCCATCATAGAATTCGGCATCAATTGCATCCGGGGAAAAATTTTCCATCATAATGTATATATCGGATCCTGGTTCAATCGCATTGTTGGCCTCAAAACACATGCCGCCGTCGCAATAGTTATACATTCGGGCTTTTGAAAACTGGTCGGAATCCTGATAAGCGTATACAACCGGGGCTTTAAGATCGTATCGCTCATACTCCCTTTTCTCTTCATAATGCGTCATCCATACCTCCAGTTGCTGGGATTCAGTAAAACATTTTCCCGTTTTTAGATCGAAATAGAACAGGGAGTAGTTATTATCTGAAATTAAATTACGTTTTGCGCCCCGATGGTAAGAAAAACCTGCGAGAATGCGAAGCAACCGCACATAGCTGAATGTACTGCTTTTGGCTAAAGGACCGCCTCATATCTAATCAGTTATTATCGTCTATAGTAAGGTTTCTGTCAAATAAAAATAGGAATGCAATACCAAAGTAACTTACTGTCGCATCGGGCAGGCCGGAACTCTGAACCGAGCAACCTATCTTTAACTTAAGTTGAGCAAAAGAGGACCGATATAAAGTGTATGTGCACAAGCCAATGGTGGCGCCTCATTTGAGATGTCTGATGGCGGTATCCTGTCTTCAGCATCGCCGCGATATTGGCATGATGACATCGCACATTAAGGCAATGGGCTCCAGTGAGCAGAGCCTGCGGTTGCGAGACGTTCATGACATAATGGCTTCAGGGCAAAAAAGATCAACTGACAAATCGGGATAAAAGGAGAAGTTTGATATGGGCACCAATAACATTCTTTTTTTGGAAAATCTGGAATGGTTTGATGAAACCGGCCAGGAACT
>CAMYLH010000031.1 GCA_947259065.1 uncultured Desulfobacterales bacterium | reverse complement strand
TGACGGAATATGATAAATTGCGAAAAGAGTATAAAAAATCAGATTTAGATTTAAAGTGAGACACCGTCTCCCTATAAGAAAATAAAAAAAAACAGGCAAAAGCTTCAAAGAGAAAAAACCGGCGTTAATACCAAATGGCGTACCTAATTTGTTGGGTTAAATAACCTTAAAAAGCTTTTGCGGTGCTTTAAAGCAACATTTAAGTAAATTTTACTATCGGAGAACAGACTGGTTGATCCACCATGAAAGATGCCAAACTGATTGATAAATTACGTCAAACTCTGCGCTGGCGCTCGGATGTTGAAAAAACGGCTGCCTATTTTGCCGGCATTTCCGTGGACGAATATGAACAGCTGATTCGGCAGCTCATTGAATCCGGAGACGATAAAGCCCTGGGCATCTTGCTGTGTGTCTGCGGGGTAAACAGTGTGAAGCTGAATCCTTACGTGCTGGCCGAGGCGCTGAAAGTGGCGGAACCAGTAATCGATATCTGTTTTCCGTACCGGATACAGGGGCCGGCTGCCATTGAACCTTTGCTGGAAGTTGCTCAGGCTGAAGTTTTATCCTGGGAACGGCAGGCCCTGGGCGCTACGATTGCCGCCGAGCTTGCAGTTCGTCACGGCAGCCAGCATCAGATAGTTAAGAATGTGTTGCTAAAATTGTCCCAAAAAATCCAGGCATTTGAGGCAAGTTTGCTCATCGACCAGTCCCTGGCTCTGCTTGACGAAGAAACCAAAAATGCGCCGCCTTACTTTTGGGTGACTCAACAGGAAGTGCTAAAAGCCCTGCCGGAGGAAAAACCACCGGTGGTTATCGGCGGTGATTACACCGTCAGAAGACCGATTCCCAAAATTGGCCGCAATGCTCCCTGTCATTGCGACAGCGGCAAAAAATATAAAAAGTGCTGTTACGAAAAAGACCAGCAGCTCCTACGTGACGCATCCCCTTATGAAGGCATCACCATGACACAGTTTCGCTCCATGCCGAGCCTGGTGGACGATGCCGACATGATTCTGGAGATGCGTGCCTATGAACTTAAAAAACTGCAACCGGTCAAATTGAACGAAGATCAGCTCTATCAAGCATATCGTCGGGCCAATCACTTTGGAATGCGGGAATTTGCCTATGATATGCTCTTGGAGCTGAAAGATCGACCGGACCGGGAAGATTTTGCCCTGGAACATATGGAAGATCTGCTTGACTCGGCCCTGGATGTCGGGGATATTGATGTGGCGCGCAAGGTGATCGATTTGATCCCGACCGAAACGCTGCTTGATGCCGAGGCCGTCAAATTCCGGTTTGATCTTGTTGAAAACCGGGAACATTATGACGCTCTGGAGGCGCGCTGCCGGCAAGCTCTGCGGGAGGAAGCTGACGAGGACCTGTTTAAATGGGATTACACCCTTTTGGCCTTGAGCTACAGTTTTGAAAATATTTTTCCGGCAATGAGCATTGTATTTTCCCGCGCCGCTATCATCGGACGACAGAAAGCCTTTTTTGACAATGAAATGCTGATGGAAGTTGTACGCAAATGCAGGGCGGATCTGGGGCACAATCCATGGGAAGACCCACTTGAAGACATTTTTGACCGGATACTGAAAAAGAGTGATTTTGATTTACAAGACGAAGCGAAAAACAACCAAATCCAGCATCTTAAAGAAAAAGTTTCCGAAACCAGCCGCCTGGCGGCCCAAAGACATAGCGCACTTAAACAAAAGGAACTTGAGCTGGACAAGCTTGTCAAAAGACTTGAGGGAGAGAAAAAATCAACCGCCTCCCAACAAAATGCAGTCAAATCTGCAGAGCCCCTTACCATTGAAGAAAGAAAAACCGCTTCCGATTTACACCGGCAAATCGACAACCTGAAAGCCGAAATCAACCTGCAGCAACATGATCGCCGGCAACTGCGCAAAGAGCTTCGGGAGGCACGGAAAAAAGCACGCGTACGCGAATCCAAGAAAACGCCGACGGCTCCAACGATTAAGCAAAGCGCCGGTCTTGAGTTTGAGACAACACCGAAAAAAATAATGATACCGGAATTTAATGCGGCCTATCGTCGTAGCTGCGAAGTGGCACCCTCAGCGATTGTTGCCAAATCGCTGCAAGCTGCTGCGGGCTTTGCAGCACACGACAAGCAAATTTGGCGCCAGACGAAAGGCATTGAGACAATCCCTCACATCTACCGAATCCGCGTCGGGATCCATCACCGCCTGATGATCCAATGGGAAAAGGAGAAAGGTTTGAAGGTTTTGGATTTGATTCCTCGAGCCCAACTTGAAACCTGGATCCGTCAACGCGCCATGTGAAGTAAGCGTGCTGAATTACATGTTGCGCGCTTTGGCAATCATTAAATTCGCAAATTCTTTGCCGTCTTCCATATCCGCTGTATCAGGATGACCGGCGGCACTTCGGGCCTCCATTGCCCAGGCTTTGTGTTCGAGATTTTTTAAGAGTGCGTCGATTAAACTCGGTTTGACCTGGCCGCGACAGCCAAAGGTTCCAAGAACGGTGACCTTCAGCGCCAGGCTAAAGGCATAATACAGGGCTGAAATGGCCAGTTGGCCTCCCCGAAGTGAGCCGTGTGTGACAAAATAAGCCACTTTTTTGCCCTCCGGCACACTTTTGATAAATTCCTCCACCTTTGCGGGCACACTGCTGGCCTGAACCGGAAATCCAACAAAAATGACATCATAGTCTTTTGCGTTTGCTTCACTGATTGGCATGATCTCTTTTCCAGGTACATTTATACCGTCGTAAATTGCCTTGGCCAGTTTCTCCGTATTGCCACTTTCAGAATAGAATGCCACCAGAGCTTTCATAAAATCCTCCTTTGCTAAAATTTCTCCATGAAAACCTATTGAATCTCGAAACGGATTGCAAGAAATTTAAATTATATTTTACACTTAAAGGGGCAAAAGTGGTGGAAACAGTAACTGGCCGGATCTCCGTAAGGTTTATTGGTCGTCTCCATGCAGGCTGCAATCATCTGTTTGGACATGTCCTCGTAATCCGGCCGTTTTTCTTCATCTTTTTTGCAATCCATGCATATCGGCTCATGATCGTAGACGGATAAAAGCCTGCGGTCCTTATTTTGCAACGTCTTCCCACACCTCGGGCAACTCTCGACACATGCAAGTTGTTTTTCCCAATCTTTTTCCATTATCCACCCCATTTGAGTCCTTTTTTCGGTTAAGCAAAAATAGCTTTTATTCTCGTTATTTACCATACCAAACATAATACCATTTATCCTAATGATCAATAAATTAAATGTCTTGACACCAGCATGTTATGGAGCTATAAGTATCCGAAGTTATAGTATTAGCCATATGGCAAAGCCGGGAGCTCGGAGGTACCGGGCTGAGAGGGACTCTAATTTATCACAAAGATCTGAGTCCGACCGTTGAACCTGATCCGGATAATGCTGGTGGAGGAAAACTGCAGCTATCAAGCCGTCCTTCATTGGGCGGTTTTTTTTATCCCCCAACGGTCTCCATTTTAAAGATCCGCTTAAAATCTCTATCCGAACCTGCCCGGAGCGCATGCCGTCGTTTTATAAAATTATGATGCATTAAGGAAGGATGACATGAAAAAAATTACATGGATGATACTTATGTGCACAGCGATATCCGCCGTCTGGCTGCGATCGGGGATTGCATCCGATAACACCCCTGAAATCATTCTGATGACCCACGACAGTTTCAGTGTCAGCAAGACGGTGGTCGCAGAATTTGAAAGCAGACATCATGTCCGGCTGAAATTTTTAAAAGCCGGAGATACCGGTGCCATGTTGAACCAGGCGATACTATCAAAAAACAATCCCATGGCCGACGTCCTTTTTGGTGTAGATAACACCTTTTTGAGCCGGGCCTTGGCTGCGGAAATGTTTATACCCTACCGTTCACCCCATTTAAGCGACATTTCCGATGACCTTAAGCTGGACCCCACCGACCGCCTTTTGCCGGTCGATTACGGCGATGTTTGCTTAAACTACGACAGGCAATGGTTTGCCGCCAAGGGCCTTGCGCCTCCCGCCCGTCTCGAGGATTTAACTGCGCCGGCCTATAGCGGTTTGACGGTGGTTGAAAATCCGGCAACCTCTTCACCGGGGCTGGCTTTTCTACTTGCGACTGTGGGACATTTCGGACCGGATGGCTACCTTAATTTCTGGGGTAAACTCAGAGCCGGCGATGTCGAGGTGACCGCCAGTTGGAAAAAAGCTTACTGGGAGTCCTTCAGCGCCGCATCCAAAGGAGATCGACCGATTGTGGTAAGCTATGCCAGCAGCCCGGCGGCCGAAGTTCATTTTGCCGACAAGCCGATGGTGGAATCCCCCACGGCGGCCGTGGTACAAAAAGATACCTGTTTCCGTCAGGTAGAGTTTGTGGGGATTTTGCGGGGTACCAAAAATATTGAAATTGCCAAAAAGCTGGTGGATTTTATGCTCGCGCGGACCTTTCAGGAGGACATCCCATTGCAGATGTTTGTCTTTCCGGCCAACAAGACCGCCGTTCTGCCTGAAGTCTTTTTAGAACACGCAAGGATTGCCGAGCATCCGGTTTTCGTATCGCCGCAAGACATCGCCGCCAATCGTGAAAAATGGATCGAAGCCTGGACGGAAACCGTTTTGCGGTAATTCCCGGTTTAAAAATGAAACATATCAGTTCTAAATCCTATATGCTGCTGGCAGCTCTGCCCCTGGCCTATCTGGCAGTATTTTATTTTTATCCTCTGGTAAAAATTTTCATCGTCAGCTTTATTCCGGATAAAGCCTGGGGACCGGGCAATCTTAAAAAGCTGGTAACCAGCGGAATCTATCTGCAAACCTTGTGGTTTACGACCTGGCAGGCAGTGGTTTCGACTGTTCTGACACTCCTGCTGGCGCTGCCCGGGGCATATGTTTTTGCCAGGTATCAATTCCGGGGAAAAGAACTGTTGCGGTCTTTCACCACAGTACCGTTTGTCCTGCCCACAGTGGTGGTGGCCGCCGCATTTCATTCCCTGCTGGGCCCCCGCGGCCTGGTTAACGCTGTTTTGATGAAATGGTTCAATCTGATGTCGCCTCCCGTGGACATCGACCAGACCATTGCACTGATTTTAATTGCCCACGTTTTCTATAATTATACCGTTGTGGTGCGCATTGTGGGCGGATATTGGTCTCATCTGGAATCCGGTTTGATAGAATCGGCAAAAATGCTGGGTGCCTCCCCTGCCAGAGCTTTTTTAAAAGTGACCCTGCCGCTTCTCAGCCCTGCGATTATGGCGGCATCCCTGCTGGTATTCATTTTTTGTTTCTCCAGTTTCGGAGTCATCCTGATTCTGGGTGGGGCTCGCTTTGCCACCATCGAGGTCGAGATCTACCGTCAGGCGATTCACCTTTTCAACTTGCCGATGGCAGCCGCCCTGTCCCTCCTTCAGATCCTTTTTATGTTCGCCTTTATGTGGGTATACACACGGTTGCAGCGCAGCCGTTCTCTGGCGTTGAAGCCGGAGTCCCGGCGAGTCACACAGAAAAGGGTTGATTCCGTTGCCGATTGGCTGATACTGGCCGCCAACGTCGGTTTCATGGTTCTTTTTTTAGGGCTTCCCATGATTTCCCTTCTAATACGGTCAGTTACCACCGAATCGGGGCTTTCATTTGTTTTTTACAAAACTCTATTCGAGAATACCACCGATTCCGTTTTCTTTGTTCCTCCCGTGGATGCCGTTGTCTACTCCCTTGGTTTTGCCCTGGTAGCTCTGCTGATCTCGTTAATCCTGGGATTGCCTGCGGCTGTATTTTTAGCCGGACCGGCAAACCGCTTGCGATCCGTGCTGGATCCCATGTTCATGCTGCCGCTGTCAACTTCCGCGGTAACCCTCGGATTTGGTTTCATCATTGCCTTGGACAAACCACCACTGAACCTGCGGTCTTCTCCGGCGCTGGTGCCACTGGCCCACACTCTGGTGGCCTTTCCTTTTGTGGTGCGCAGCCTGCTGCCGGCTCTGCGAAGCATTCCGCCGAAACTCAGGGAATCGGCCGTCGTGCTGGGAGCCGGTCCATGGAAGGTATGGCGATCGGTGGACCTGCCGATTTTAAGCCGTGCGCTGGTTGTGGCTGCGGTCTTTGCGTTTACCATCAGTTTGGGCGAATTCGGCGCCACGCTTTTCGTGGCACGGCCCCAGACACCGACCATGCCCCTGGCCATTTATCGATTTCTGGGGCAGCCGGGAGTCGTCAATTATGGTCAGGCTATGGCCATGAGCACGCTATTGATGCTGGTCTCAGCGGCCGGGTTCATGCTCATGGAGAAATTCAGATCAGGGCATGGCGGGGAGTTTTGAAATGGCCTTGTTAGAGGTGGTTGATATCTTCAAAGATTATGACGGAGTTTTCACGCTTGACAAGATAAACCTGCGCCTGGACGCCGGAAAACTTCTTTGCCTACTCGGTCCTTCCGGCTGCGGGAAAACATCGCTGTTGCGTATCATTGCCGGGCTGGAAAAGACCGATAGCGGGGCGGTCATATTTGACGGCAAGGACCTGTCCCGCATTCCTCCCCATCGTCGCGGTTTTGGAATGATGTTTCAAGACTTTTCCCTTTTTCCACATAAAAATGTATTTGATAATGTAGCGTTTGCACTCCAGTTAAAAAAACAGCCACGGAAAGATATAACCCGTCGCGTAAAAGAGCTGCTGCACCTGGTGGGACTTGAGGGCTTTGAAATGCGCCATGTGAGCCGTCTTTCCGGAGGTGAGAGTCAACGGGTAGCGCTAGCCCGAAGTCTTGCATCACAGCCACAGCTACTGATGTTGGATGAACCTCTGGGGTCACTGGACCGTGTCTTGCGCGAACGTTTAATGGTGGATTTATACCGCATTATTAAACAGGTCGGCGTGACCACCCTCTATGTGACCCACGACCATGCCGAAGCATTTACCATGGCCGATGTGGTCACCGTCATGAACAACGGAAAAGTGGTACAGATGGATCAACCGGAAACTTTATACCGCCGGCCGGCAAATGAACTTGTCGCCCGTTTTTTGGGATTTAACAATCTGGTGAAGGGAGTTGTTGCCGACTCGGGAGGGATAAAATCCGCTTTCGGCATGCTGTATCCGCAAAACATATCAGCTCCCCGCGGTACCCGGGTGACGATATTATTGCGTCCCGAAGGCGCAAGAATAATTGATGCGGGCCACACTGCTGATTCCGGGGAAACCGTGATCCGGGGCACGATAAAGCAGCGTACGTTTAAAGGCGGGCATTTCAACCTCTCCGTAGAGACGGACCCGGGGATGGAACTTAGTTTTGACTTCATCCTAGATTCCTTACCGCCGGCGATCGGTCAAAATGTCTGGCTGTTACTGAAACCATCGGCGATGTCTCTGATTCCCGAGTCTGGCTAGCGAAGCTTATCAACTGTCGTTATCTGGTTTTTTCCGACAACATGTTGTAAAGAATATTAAGGATTCAGGTGTCGGGTGTCAGGTGTCAGCACTGCCGTTGGCCTCCGAAACGGTCCGTTTAATTTAAAAAGGGAAGATAAAATGAATCACATCGATGTGCTGGTCATTGGGCGAAGCTGCCTGGACTATATTGCCGTCGTGAATCAATTTCCGGGTGAAAATCAAAAAATGCCGCTCGAATTTCGGTTAACCGAAGGGGGGGGCCAGGGAGGCACCTCATCCTGCTGCATCTCGCGGCTGGGCGGAAGGGTTGCTCATGTGGCAAAACTCGGTGCTGATGATGAAGGCAGGTTTTGCTTAAAGCGACTGGAGGATTTCGGCGTCAACACAGAATTTGTTGAAATTGTTAGCGGTGGTAAAACACCGGTCGCCTATGTTTTTATAACGTCGGGTAGCGGGGCCCGCAGCATCATTTACGAACACAATACATTGCCTAAAATAAAGATTGACGCAACGCTAGAGAAACTGGTCAGGCAAACCGGTGTTGTACTGCTGGACCCGGAGGTCACCTACCTTGGGGGACAATTAAAGAAAGTAGCCGGAAGTCATCTAAACGTGATTTATGACAGTGAAAGATGGCGGAAAGGCATCGAGGATATTATGAACACGGCCGATTATTTTATCCCCTCATCTGAATTTCTGGAGGCCGATGAGCTAGAGTTTCACGGTATGTCATTTAATCAAAGAATCATAAAATTGAATAATATGGTAGCCGGTAAATTGATCGTCACCCGCGGCGAAAAGGGTGCTTACTATGTAACTGACGGTACCCTTTACCATGTGGCCGCCCCCGAAGTAAAGGCGGTGGATACCGTCGGGGCCGGAGATAATTTTCATGCGGCCTTTGCCCTGGCACTCTCAAAAGGCTTTGACCTTCATCAGATGGTCAAATTTTCGGTGGCGGTAGCGTCCTTATCCTGCCGGGAATACGGCGGCAGGAACGGTGTTCCGGATTGGAAACAAGCCCTGGCCGCCGCCGAAACGTTAAAAGAAAGGGAAATTGAATCGATTTAGTCGGCAACGGTCCCAATATTTTAACCTAACGTTGCAACGTTGGGGTTTACCCTCTTAAGGAGCATCTTGCTGAAATATAGTTTGCCGAATAGCTGAACGCCTCCGTAGGACAGATCGATCTCCGATTCTGGATTCCGGCTCTCCACTTCGCTGCGGCCGGAATGACGAGTTTAGTTGCCGGGCTAATGGTATCTACGCAGATTTCACTGTGCCCTGCCTGTGATCCGCTGCAAGTAATACCTAAGGCGATAAGGAACCAGGCTCATCTGCAAGCATAACATGAATCCGATAGGATGGCGCAGGGCACTGTGCATATTTGCCTTGATCTCCCTCCATACCCACCAGTTTGCGTTATCCGTCAGATGATAGACTTCATGGCTGATTACGAACTGCTTTACACACTCCGGGAGGTCATCTCGTATATAGGCAATCTGTTTCTCAGGCAATGCAAAGCCAAATCTGGGGTAAAGCGCCTTTCTCGTCAGATAGATTACTTCTGCCATAGTGCCGCTCATTGGTGTTCGACATTTGAAACATAAGATTTAGACGTAAACTTGTAGACACTTTTTATAATGCTGTCAATCTTGAAAAAAAGTCTTATAGTTACTAGGTTATAAGATTCGCGTGCATTCCGGATTTCCGGTCTATCCGGGTTAGGAAAAGCATATGCAAACAAATAGCGATTTAGACACGAAGACATTCAAAATCGGTGTTGTGGGCGGCGGAAGTTGGGGAACTGCTCTGGCGAATTTGCTGGCATCCAAAGGCTATGCCGTAGACCTATGGGTATTTGAAAAGGAAGTCAAAGATCAAATTCTGGAGACCGCAGAAAATAAAGTTTTCCTCCCGGACGTTAAGTTGTCAGCCGATCTGCATCCAACCAATGATATTGCCGAGACCGTCTCGGGTAAACATATGGTGGTGGTGGTGGTGCCCTCTCATTTAATGCGCGAAATTACATCAAAAATGGCAAGCGCCGTTTCAAAAGCGTCGATCATCGTAACTGCTTCTAAAGGAATAGAAAACAAGACACATCTGACCATGACCGGGGTATTGAGAGAGACCCTGGCAGAAACTACACATCATCGCTTGGTGACACTTTCAGGGCCGAGTTTTGCTCGGGAAGTCGCCAGGAATTTGCCGACGGTTGTAACGGTGGCCTCAGAAAATATTGAGACCGCCGCATTAGTGCAACAGGTTTTTGCCACCCCGTATTTTCGGGTTTATACCAGCGAAGACGTGATTGGTGTTGAGTTGGGTGGCTCTTTGAAGAATGTCATTGCGATTGGCGCCGGTGTAGTCGATGGCTTGGGACTGGGGCTGAACGCCAGGGCCGCTTTGATTACCAGGGGCATGACCGAAATCCGGCGCCTGGGGCTCAAACTGGGTGCCAATCCTCGAACTTTTACAGGTCTTGCCGGCATCGGAGATTTGATTCTTACTTGCACCGGGGATCTGAGTCGCAATCATACCGTGGGGGTAAAGATCGGCCAGGGTAAAAAGATAAGCGACATCCTGTCGGAAATGCGGATGGTGGC
>CAMYLH010000030.1 GCA_947259065.1 uncultured Desulfobacterales bacterium | reverse complement strand
ACCGTCATCGCCCGCTGCCAAATCACAGCCATAAAAAAGAAGGTCGGCATTATTGGTAAACGACTGTTGCCATCCCTCGATGGCCTCCGCGTAGCCATCCAGGGTGGTCGTGTTGAGGCGACTATTCCCCAGAACCGCTTCACCATCGTCACCATGGGAAATAACGTGAACCGCGGCGACGTCCTGGTGCTGACGCAGATAGGCACTGATCTGGGCAATCCCGTCGTCATTCGAATCCAGTGCAACGATGTCAAACTGTCGTCCCTTTTCATATTGTGATTCAAGATCGGCAATCAGTTGTTCAACATCATCGACGGCCTCATCAACAAAGATGATTTCCTGTCGCAGTTGCTCAGTGACGTCCGCCGCCTGCAGGCCGCCGTTATCAGGCCGCAGCGAGATTTCCAGGCCGGATTCAGCCTCCGGCCCTGAGACACTGCCGTCAACCGGCAGCGGCGCCAGATCGGCGCTAAATAAAAGTCGTGGTTCAAGACTTTCAAGCAAAAATGTCGAACGCAGCTTTTTTTTCATAATCCCCCCGTACCGTCAGAATTTCAACGCACCGCCGAATTGAAAGTTTTAGAATTACCAAATCTATATCGGTCCTAAAGCTTGGAAACATTAGAAAATCGGTCCTTTTTAACAATTGGCTTTCAAATTAGCAGTTAAATCATTGATGGCGACTGATCGTGGCATAAAATTTGCTGTAAGACTGTCTCTGTAATCGAATCATCCCATTATTTGGGCAATTTATTTTTTATGGTAACACGCCATTTTCTCCTATAATTCATATTTAATTATCTTTTCAAATAGTTAGAGCTTAGAAATGATACGATATTTGCTTCTTATTGGCTTTTTCATTTTCTATGCCGGGGTGCATGCCAGCCCTGCACAAGTCCAAGACGCAGATGCGCCGGTCAGTTCTGCCGCTGGTCTCGCAAAAAGTTCAGACACCGGGGCGGAGGCCGTCAAGCGCCTGTCGCTGTCTGAACTGATTCATCAGGTGGTCGCTCAGAATCAGCAAATAAAGATTCAAAAGGCCCAGTGGGATATCAAGCAAGCTGAAGAAGCGGGCACCCACGCCATATTTGAGCCTGAATTTGTCACTGCCGCCGAGTACGAGGACAATCGCCAGAAAAATACGCCTCAGGAATCCCTCAACCGGCTGGGTGAGGATGTTTATAAAGAACGCAACTGGGATTACAGCTTCACGCTTGAGGGTCTGGTACCGACGGGCGGCAAACTCAGTCTGGACTATGATCTGCGTGACTTATCCAACTCCGTCACAAAATCACTGACTGACGAAGACGACGAATATCAAATGTTTCTCGGCCTCAATCTGCGTCAGCCGCTACTGAAAAATGCCGGTATCGGAACGACCAAAACCGCAATTCGGGTTGCCCAAAGTGAATCTCAAGTATCGTTCCAGGAGTATCGGCAGGAAATGATGCGTACGATCAGCAAAGCCACTGCCGGCTATTGGGATTTTTATCAAGCCCAGGAAAATCTCAAATTGATACAGGAGTCGGTGAGAATTGCAGACAAAATTCTCATCGACAACCGCCAGCGCCACCGGACCGGAAAAATGGCCAAGACGGAAGTTCTTGAAGCAATGGCCGGCGTGGATTCTCGCCGGGCACTATCCAGTGAAGCCCAACATGAGCATCGGGATGCGGCCAACCGTTTGAGCAAAGTTCTTTCCATGGCCCCCACCCAAGGGAGTGTGCGTTTGGAAGCGACGGATAAACCCGTCGTTGAGAAACTTGACTTTGACGACCAAGCCATTGCGCAAAGGGCGTTTGAGCTGCAACCGGAATATCTGGAAGCACGCGAACGATTGAAAAAAGCGGATATCAAGCTCTCATTTGCGAAAAACCAACGCTGGCCGGAACTTGATCTCATTGCAAGTTATGGATTCAACGGTCTGGATTTCTCCCGCAGTGAGTCCTGGGATCAGATTGAAAATGGCGATTTTAATTCCTGGTCCGTCGGGATAGAATTTCGCCTTCCCATAGGGGGGGGCATTAAAAGCCGAAGTGAATTAAAAAAAGCGCAGCTGGAAATAAAAAGTCAGTTGTTGGCACTCAAGGATATTGAGGTCATCATGACCAACAACATCGACACGGCCCTTCATCATATCGCCAGTGCAGAAGAACAGCGCCGATATGCCGATGGCATCGTTGAACTGCGCAAGCGACTGCTCGATGCAGAGTTGGCAAGACTGAATGCGGGCAAAAGCAGTACCCGTCTTATCCTTGAAAAGGAAGACGACTACCGCAATGCCAAACAGTTTGCCCTGAAAAACAGGGTCGAACTGCAAACCGCCCTGATAGAACTCGAGTTGGCCGGCGGTACGATTCTACTTAAGCATGGCGTCGAAATCATGGATGTAAAACTTTGAAACAGCTTATCGCGGAATACTTGGCCCACAGGGTGCCGACCCGGCTGATTGGATACGCCCTGCCTGTCATGCTCTTTATCCTTGTGTGGCTCCCGCTGAACAGTCAGGCCCAGCAATTGTCGATTACCGGGTTCACCGAACCCTATTTGGACGCGATGCTGGGTATATCCGCCACCGGCAGGGTGGCCAGGATTCATCTGACAGAGGGAACAACGGTTGAAATCGGGCAAGTCATTCTGGAGTTGGATCAACAGCTTGAAAAGCTCGAGGTGCAACGGCGCAAACTGCTTTGGACCAGCAAGTCGGAGGTAAAGTCGGCCGCCAGGCAAGTAAAAACACTGAAGTCACATCTCAAATCAACCAAAGAGCTCTATAAAACAACCGGTTCGGTCCCCCGTGAGGAGATGGAAAATCAGGAGCTCGAACACGCGCTGGCGATCAATGAATTGCGGCGCCTTGAAAATGCCGAAAAGAGAGAGCAAATTGAATATGGCATCGCTAACCAGCAGCTTTCCAGAAGAAGCCTTCGTGCTCCATTTTCAGGACAAATCGCAGAATTGCTGATCAATGTCGGAGAAAACTGTGAATTCGACACCCCACTCGTCCATCTTGTCAACACCAGTCGCGGATATTTTGTTGCCAATGTTGAGCTGAGCGTCAGTGAGCAACTCGCACGGGGTCAAACGGTTGAATTGCAGCTTCAGTCCGGGCTTGAAACCGTCAGTCGCAAAGCGGAAATTGTTTTCATCAGTCCGGTGGTCGATCCCGCCAGTGGGCTGCGCAAAATCAAGGCCCAATTCGATAATCCGAACGGAAAAATAATTCCCGGAGTTGCGGGAGTGATGATTTTAGAAGCGGGAAAACAATAATCCGGGCGGTACCATTGTCTGATAATACCACGATCCAGGAATTCCATCCCTTTGCCGGTCATCCGGCTCAATTCTGGCCATCCTTTCTTGCTTTTGCCGCCCGACAAGCAGATGCCCAACTTTGCGTTCTCTTAAACAAGACATCATCATGCTGGAAAGAGCTGTGTCAGTGGTCCACCGATCAGCGCCGGCGCACGCTTTCAGAACCATTGTTGGCCTTACTTACAGAGCTTGCTGAAAAGTGTTTGAAAAATGGCCGCGGTTCGGTCCAAATCAACATCTCATCTCACACGATCGCCCTGGGGTTGCGGTTCGGTGAGAAAGCGGAGGGAGCCAGGGTTGCCGTCTTTTTTATCAAAAGCACCCCCAAGGCCAATGTCGCTGAAATCCTGCGCAGATTGCAGCTGATCGCGGATACCCCGGCCATTTATCAACGCGAACGAGCTGCACGGCAGGCACAAAAGGATCTAGCCTGTTTTACGGATGTGCTGGACATGCTGCTGCTGCTGAACGCTGAGGACAGGTTTTTGGCAGCTGCCATGACCCTCGTCAATGAAACGGCTGCCCGTTACCGATGTGCACGTGTCAGCCTGGGATGGTGCCACAATGGTTATGTCCGCTTGCAGTCAATCAGCCACATGGAGCGTTTTGAGAGAAAGATGGATATTGTCACCCGTCTTGAAGCAGCCATGGAGGAAGCGTTTGATCAGGATGAAGAAATTCTTTGGCCTTGCGTTGATGCAAATGGGCCCGTGGCCCGTGATCATGAGTCCTATGCAAAAAAACAGCAGGCTGAACACCTGATCTCCCTTCCTCTGCGAATGAATGATCAACCGTTGGGGGTATTGACCTGTGAGAGAGAAGATTCCGCTTTTGTTGAAGATGATGTTCGCAGCCTGAGAATACTAGGTGATCAGGTTTGCGGCAGGCTTGCCGAGCTGAAACAAAGTGATCGCTGGTTTGGCGCTAAACTCAAGGACCTGATCTGCAAACAGGTCTCCGGTCTGCTGGGAGTGCAGCACACCCTGGCAAAACTAGTCGGCTTGCTGACCTGTGCCCTGCTGCTTTTTTCGATTATCGTCAAACTTCCCTATCGCGTCGAAGCCCCCTTCATTCTGCGGAGCGAAGATGTGCGACAGGTCTCGGCCCCCTTTGATGGGTATATCGACACGGTTCAGGTTAAAATCGGTCAGCAAATTGGACAGGGTGATCACCTGCTGTTGCTCGACACAACGGACCTGCTGCTCGAAGAGTCTTCGGCTCTTGCCAATCAGATCCGTTTTCTGCGCGAAGGAGAAAAGGCGCGGGCCCTGAACACCTTGATAGAAATGAAAATCGCTCAGGCCCGGGCAGATCAGGCCCAGGCCCAGCTCGAACTGATCCGGCATCGATTGAGCCAGGCACAAGTGCGTTCTCCGATACCGGGAATCATTGTCGAGGGTGATTTGGAAGAACTGCCAGGCGCGCCTGTCAGTAAAGGCGATATCCTTTTTAAGGTGGCGCGCCATGAAAACCTGTTTGTCGAACTCAAGATCAATGAAAACGACATCCATGAACTTTCTGAAGGGCAGTCCGGTAATATCGCTTTTGTCAGCCGCCCACAGCTGAAATACCCTTTCAAGATCATTCAAATTGACCCGGTGGCGATTCCGGCCGACGCGGGCAATATCTTTGTCGCTCGTGGAAAGAACCTTGATGCGTCAATGGACTGGTGGCGACCCGGCATGAGCGGCATCGCCAAACTCGATGTCGGCAACCGCAGGATCATTTGGATTATCACCCATCGGACCATCGATTTTTTTCAGATGTTGATGTGGTGGTGAAACTCAGAATTCAGAAGCCAGGAGTCAGATGTCAGAATAGAATGATATCGCTTCGCGCCGACATATTTTATATTTTCCGGCTGAGCCGAAGGCGAATACCTTATTCTGAATTCTGTCTTCTGAGTTCTGTATTCTGGTCGGCCCTTTTCATGGCATAGCTGAATACCTCTGACCTGGTCCAGAGAACCAGGTTTAAATGTTAGAATAAACAGACAAACCTATTCATGACAAACAACACTCGGACATTCAGTGAATCCTGGCATCGTGTGGCAGACCTGCAGGTCAGCCTACGCCAGGCCGTGTCCATCCGCAAGCAACTGTTCCGGGGCCAACCCTGGTACGTCCTGCAGGATCCGTTCAACAATCATTTTTTCCGATTGCGTCCCGAAGCACATGAATTTATCGTGCGGCTAAGAGCAGGCCGGACGGTAGGACAGGTCTGGCAGGAATGTCTGGCACGCAATCCGAATGGCGCCCCGGGCCAGGATGATGTGATTCAACTGCTGGCGCAACTCTATCATGCCAACCTGCTTTTCTGTGATCTGCCGGCAGACAGTAGCAAACTGTTCGAACGGTACCACAAACGCAAGCAGCGGGAGACCCGTTCCAGGTTGTTCAGCCTGATGTTTTTCCGAATCCCGCTATTTGATCCTGAACCGCTGCTGCGTCACTGTGCTTTACTGGTGCGGCTTTTCAGCGGCCGTTTTGCTCTCGTGCTCTGGCTCCTGACCCTGGGCGCGGCCGGCAAAACGGTGTTTGAACAGTTTCCGGCTGTTGTCAGTGAAGCCAAGACGTTGCTTGCCTTTGACAACCTGGCGCTGCTGTATCTCGGCCTGCTGCTGGTAAAAGCCCTTCACGAGTTCGGCCACACCCTGGTATGTAAACGCTTTGGTGGTGAAGTCCACACCATGGGGATTATGCTGATCATATTTGCCCCGATCCCTTATATGGATGCGACCTCGAGCTGGGGTTTTCGAAATCGCCGGCACCGTATCCTGGTGGCTGCATCGGGCATGTTCTATGAGTTTTTTGCAGCTTCCTGTGCTGCCCTGGTCTGGGCCAACTCGGGACCTGGCGCCATCCATAGCCTGGCTTTGAATATGATGATTGTGGCCTCAATCTCAACCCTGCTGTTTAATGCCAATCCGCTACTCCGCTATGACGGCTATTACATCCTGTCCGATCTGCTCGACATCCCGAACCTGCAGTCACGATCTCTGGCCCAGCTAAGACATTTAATAGAATATTATCTTTTTGGCGATAGGCAATCGACCAGCTCGGCGGACAGCTGCAAAGAAGCATCCTGGCTGACCATTTATGGAATCCTCAGCGGTTTCTATCGGGTCATTATTTATGGCGGCATCATTCTGTTTGTCGCTGACCGTTTCCTGCTCGCAGGGCTGCTGATGGCTGCCGTCTGCATATTTTCCTGGGCTGTGGTGCCGGCGGTTCGCTTTGTGAACTATCTTTTTTCCAGTCCAAAGCTGGCCAAGACCCGCACAAGGGCGATCGCCGTCAGTCTGACGACAACCGGCGTAACCCTAGTTGTCCTTGGAGCAATCCCATTTCAGAGCCACTTTCGAGCGCCAGGCATTCTGCAAGCAACCAACTATCTGCAGGTCGCCAGCAGCACATCCGGCCGACTGATGCAAATCCTTGCTGACAATGGTTCACGGGTCCAAGTCGGCACACCTTTGATCCGGTTGGTCAACCCGGAACTCGACATTGAAATCGCTTTGGTCAGCGCTCAACGCAAAGAGGTCGAGGCGCTGTTGAAACAGAGCTCGGTTTTTGATGAAGATAGAGCTCGGGAGGTGCTTGTAAATCGCCTGTCCGCCTTGGATGGCAAATTGCGTAAAACTGAAAAGCAGCGGCAGGAGTTGCTTGTCGAAGCAAGACAGGTCGGAATCTGGGTCGCGCCCGCCGCCCATGAGTTAAAGGGTGTTTGGCTGCCGCGTGGGGCTGCGCTGGGAAAAATCATTTCCCTTGAAAGTTTCAGTTTTTCTGCTGTCGTTTCCCAGGAGGAGGCGTCCAATCTGTTCAGTGGTAAAATCTTCGGACAAATTGCGGTTCGTCTGACCGGCCAGGCAAACACGGATCTGTCTGTAACCGGATACCGGGTCATACCATTCCAGCATGAGCGGCTACCCTCTGCCGCGCTGGGATGGCACGCCGGTGGTGATATACCGGTTTCCGGCAAGGATGATCAGGGTCTGCAGACGGTCGAACCTTTCTTCCAAATCTATGCGGATCTTGAGCCATCCCGTCAGGCCATCCTCAACCACGGCCATTCCGGACAAATTCGGTTCAGTCTGAAAGCAGAACCTCTGCTCAACCAATTGCTGCGCAAAACGCGACAATTTATTCAGAGGCGGTATCAGACATGAATCTGCCGGCACACGATTATCAGGCAACCAGAACCATAGCGCCGGAGAAATTACCCCATGGGCTCGATCGTTGGGCCCACGAGATAGTGGGACACTATCGCAGACGCACGTTTATTAGGTCCCGCTGGCTGGTTCAATCAGAGCGGATTATCGAACGATCTATGCAACATCAGAGTTTGTCCGATCAGGAGTTAAAGCGTCGCCTGAGTAACATGAGGGCTGTCTACCGCAGGCAGCGTCAAGGTCATGAGCATCGACTCCCGGAAGCCCTGGCGCTTATCGCAGAAGCAGCCGCACGTTCCCTCGGAATGCGCCCCTACATGGTGCAGATTCTGGGTGCCATCATCCTTCATCATGGATATCTGGCTGAAATGGCGACGGGTGAAGGAAAGAGTTTGACCGCCTGTCTTGCGGCGGTTATCGCGGCATGGACTGCAAAACCGTGCCACATCATCACCACGAACGACTACCTTGCCTCGCGCGATGCTGAGGAGCTTGCTCCGCTATACCAGCGCTGCGAGATATCGACCGGCTGGATTGGGAGTGGCATGACCCCGGCAGAGAGAAAAGCGAACTACCAAAAGGGAGTGGTATATACTTCCAGCAAGGAGCTGCTGGCGGATTTCCTGCGCGATCGGTTGGCGCTGGGAAACGTTCATCAATCATCACGCCGACAAATCCGCATAAAGCGCAACCCTCACGATCGTTCATACCACCAAAGGGTCATGCGCGGGATCGATACGGCCATCGTTGACGAAGCTGACAGTGTGTTGATTGACGAAGCCGTCACGCCGTTGATTATCTCCCAGGCCTATGAAAACAAACCGCTGACCGAAGCCTGTCAAGCTGCCAACCATATTGCCGGAGCCCTTGCGGCTGAAATAGATTATCGTGTTGATCGACGTTACCGGGAAATCATCCTCACCAAGCCGGGCGAAGAAAAAATTGCAGCGATGTCAACAGCCCTCGCCGATATCTTTCAGGGCAGCGCCCGTCGGGAAGAGCTGGTGCTGACTGCACTAACAGCAAGAGAATTCTATCAGAGAAATAAGCAATATGTTGTTGAGGAAAACAAGGTGGTGATCGTCGATGAATTTACCGGCCGAATGATGCCCCTGAGAACATGGCGCCATGGTCTTCATCAGTCGATAGAAGCCCAAGAGGGGCTGCCGCTTTCGGACCCGAGCGAAACTTTAGCCCGGCTTAGTTTCCAGAGGTTCTTTCGTTTTTTCAGCAAGCTTGGCGGCATGAGCGGGACGGCCCGTGAAGCCGCAAACGAGCTCTGGCATATTTACGAATTGCCGGTGCTTTCCGTCCCAACCAACAAGCCATGTATCCGCAAGGTTCTACCCAGCCGATTCTATCCCGACCCAAAAAGCAAGTGGCAGGCGATTTGTGATGAGACCGGCGCTTGTCATGAGACCGGGCAACCGGTGCTGATTGGCACCAGAAGCGTTGCGGCCAGTGAAGCATTTGCCGACCTCCTGAGAGAAAGGAATATTCCCTTTCAACTGCTCAATGCCGTCAAACATCGGGAAGAGGCAAAAATTATCGCTTCAGCCGGGCAAACAGGTGCGGTGACGATCGCAACCAACATGGCTGGCCGAGGTGCAGATATCAAACTTGGTAGAGGGGTAGGCGAGCTCGGCGGACTGCACGTTATTGTCTCAGAGCGTCATGAATCCGGACGCATTGATCGACAATTAGGCGGTCGTTGTTCACGACAGGGAGACCCCGGCAGTGTGCGCATATATGGCAGCTTGGAAGATGGACTCGTTCGGCAATATGGTTCGAAAACATTGTTGAAGCTTCTTCTACAGACGAATTCGAGAAATCGGCCGGAATTGAATCGTCTGATCGAACACCTCTTTGCGCAAGCGCAGCAGAAGGCCCAACGCCGGGCTTTCCGTCAGCGACAAATGGTCATGCAAACGGATGACTGGCTGACCGATGCCCTTTCCTTTGCCCGGTCTGAACTCGACCAATAAAAAAGAGGATCAGATCTCTGCGCGCACCGCGAAATCCCTGGAATATGATCAAACTATCGAGCCACTGCTTTTAAAAAAAAGTTTTAACTTAAACATCAATGGGTCGATATACACTTTGTAAGGAGACCAACATGAAATACCTATCGACCATTTTGATTTGCATTTTTCTGCTGATTGGCGGTTGTAAAAGTGGTGGCGGCGGAAATGCGGATGATTTCATCCCCGGCGCCGGTGGTGAGGATTACACCGATGATGATTACAAACCGGATTATAAGATGTGGGAAATTTTTGAAACACCCTTTGCCGACGCCGATAAGACCGAGGTGGGTGATATCAACATGTGCTGGGCAGCTGCGGCTGCGAACCTGCTGACATGGGCCGGTTGGGCCGCCGATGAGGATGATGCCTTCGATATTTTCAGGGTTCATTTTGAAGACAAACCCGGTTATGTCTATGATGCTTTAAAGTATTATTTTGCCAATTATGAGACCGGGGTCAGTGCTGAAATGGTTACGGTGAGAGAAACCCGCTCGCATATGCTGCTTGATTTCATTGTCAGCGCCGTTCATGACGGTAAAGGTGCTGCCATAAAGATAGCCCATCCTACCAAAGAATTTGGACATTTTCTTACCATTTATGGATACGGTTACAACGCCGACGAAGATAGCTTTGTCCTGTACTTTACGG
>CAMYLH010000029.1:1309-14331 GCA_947259065.1 uncultured Desulfobacterales bacterium | reverse complement strand
CAACCAGGCATCCGCCGTTTGCCACACATTGCGTTAAAATTTGCGGGACGGGAGATGGTTTCAATTGTTGCACCGCATAGGTCGGGCTTCCCGGCCCAATGAGAATATAGTTGGAATCGCGCAAGATGTGAAAGGCCTGCCGGGCCTCAAAATCTGTAGTCGTCTCGTGGGATTTAAATGAGGAGATGGACATCGATTGCTGAATATGAATCCGGAAATATTCAACGGCCTTGTGGGATATCTGGTCCACGTTAAGCTGAAAACCGGCCGGTGTGTCCAGGAAGGCCGCTTGAGGAGAACCCGGCAATTGGTCCAAAAGGTTTTTGTGAACCTTGACCATTGTAGCCGTCAGCTCCCCTGAGCCCATCAGAACGATTTTCCCCTTTTTAGGTGACATTTGAAATCCCGTTTGCCTTATATTGCAGAACAGATTTGTTTGGCGAGATTGGATCGCGTAATTTTTCAGTCTACCCTAAAACGTGACCCTCCGGAACCCCCCGGTGAGATACAATATTGAAATAATAATGCATAAATCGATTATTGCAAACCGGCCATCTATACGCTTAAAATTTTCTGACCGCATTCTGCAGGATAAATTCCTGCCCCTCTCCGAATTTATCCACATGGCCGCTATGATACAGCGTGATGTTACCTTTTCCATAAACGCGCCAATTATCTTGCGAGGTATCATGGAGTGCGCCGGTTTCCTCATCAATGCCGAACAGAATACGGTTTGGGAGTTGATTTTTCAGGCGAGGGACCCAGTCTTTACCGAAAGCATTGTGATGCGGTAACACACAGATACGCGCCACCAGGTTCAGTCCTTTGAATATCTGAGAAGACATCGGATCGTAATAGAATTCGCAGAGCACCATCGCACCGGCGCTGCTGCCGGCGATCACGGCGCCTGACCGATAGGCGGTCAATATCGCCTGCCAGCTGCGGCTGCCGTTCAAGACTTGAGCCAGATAATGGGGAAACCCTCCTAAAAGATAGATAAATTTTGATTTTGTCAGGGTTTTCGCTACTTCGGGGTCATCGGCGGATGCGCTGTCGATCAGGGGCAAAACCGAAACATGGGTGGCTCCCAACCGGTGAAACCAGCCGACACCATTT
This sequence comes from uncultured Desulfobacterales bacterium, assembly GCA_947259065.1. GTDB lineage: Bacteria > Desulfobacterota > Desulfobacteria > Desulfobacterales > JAFDCJ01 > JAFDCJ01. Next base: position 13,215 of record CAMYLH010000029.1, on the reverse strand, counting down.
TGTCCCGCCCGGTGGTGATTGTGATCCGGTGCCGCGGCCGCAGGGATAATGGTTATCGGCACATCGGGTCCGCCTGCCAACGTCATCGCCTGCTTGTCGGGATCTGCCATCCGACCGCCGAATTCAGCACCACCTTCCAATAAAAGATATCCCATACCAGTTTAAAATCTGATTGCGGTTATGTGTTTTACTGCAGGGCCAACAAACGTTCTAGTTCCAGCTCCAACTGTCCTGAATTTGTAAACCGGATAGCATGGATGCCCAACGATCGAGCGGCCTTGACATGACCGATGGTGTCGTCGATAAATACAGCTTCTTTAGGTAAGATTCCCAAGCGGTTCAGGGTCGAACGGTATACCGCCGGGTCTGGTTTGACCCTGCCTTCGTCACCGGAGCAATAGTTTATAGCGGCCGTGCAGCTGCCGGATTAACCCCAACACACCCCTGTCGATTGATTCAGCGGCGTGGTCGCGCTTGCGAAATTCGTCAATCATCTCAGGCGATTCAAGCCTTAGTTGGGGTCCGATCGTATGCCAGAATTCTTTTGTCGAAATCCGGCCGACCAAAGCATCCTGCCAGGCCTGACTGTCAAACATAATCCGGTTGATCGTGTCGGGTGCCAGCCCCAGGTTCTCCTCATAAGTTCTAAACAAGGAGACTGGTTTTTGGGAGGAGATCACCCTGCCGAAATCAAAAATGATTGCTTTAATCAAGAAGCGGTATTCTATCAACTGTCTTCTTTCCTTAAACTCCTTTTAAATATTCGCGGACCATGAGTGCAGCGGTACTTCCTTCGCCGGCGGCGCTGACAACCTGTTTGGTGCTTGTATCCCGGACGTCTCCGGCAGCAAAGACGCCGGGAACGCTGGTTTCCAGCAACAGCGGATCGCGGTGCTCGAAGCCCATCGGCCGGTCATCCCCATGCAATAACGCATGGCCGGTGACAATAAATCCCCAACGATCCAACAAAATACTGCTTGTTTCCAAAAATCCCGTATTCGGGACGAGGCCGATAAAAATGAAAGCCCCATCCATTTGAACCATCTCTTCAGTATCCGCCTGAGCGTTATAGACCCTTAGTTGGGTTAATTTTGAATCCTTGCCGATAAATTCTTTAACTTCAGTAAACCAGCGAACATCTATTCTAGGGTGTGACAGCACTTTTTCTTGGATAACTGCAGTGGCATTGAACTTGCCGCTTCGAACCAGAATCGTCACCTGAGCGGCAAACTTGGTCAGCAGCAGGCTTTCTTCGGTCGCGCTGTTACCGCCACCGATGACGACAACCCGCTTGCCCTTGTAAAAGGGGCCGTCGCAGGTGGCACAAAAATGGACACCTGCGCCCAAATAATCCGTCTCGCCCTGGACATTTAAGCGTTTGTATCGACTGCCGGTGGTGACCAGCAAGGCGTTGGCGCTGTATTCGCTGCCGTCATTGGTTTTAACACAATGATAGTTATCATGCTGGTAGATGCCTGCAATCTCTTGGGCCTGCAGAAGCTCTGCTCCAAAACGTGCAACCTGCCGGCGCAATCGCTGAGAGAATTCAATGCCGCTAACCCCTTCCGGAAACCCGGGCATGTTGTCCAGTTTTTCCGTGCCGGCCGCCTGGCCGCCAAATGCAGCTCGTTCAATGACAAGTGTATCGATGGCCTCGCGAGCAGTGTACAAGGCGGCCGTCAGGCCGGACCAGGAAGGTTTGATCAGAAAAAACGATGGTGGGAATTATTCGTTTGCCGTCGTTTTTTTGGATGACGAACTGTTCAGCTTCTGAGTCTTCTTCGATATCCACCCAATTGTAAGGGATCTGATGCTCACCTAGAAATTGCTTGCTGCCTCGGCAATCCGGGCACCAATGGGCTCCGTAAACGGTAATATCTGCTTTTGACATGGGACTGTTCCGATACATCTAATTGTCTGAGTTGAACGATTTATTGCACAGGCTGTATTCACAGATCGTGCGTGGTATTAAAAACAGTGATGTGCAAAATCAAGTTTTTCGACCTGGATCAATATGGAGATCAATTATGAAAGTGTCAAACATAAATTATCGACCGCCAAAAGGGGTTTGACATCTGCAAAATATGAATGATAGTTATATCAGAAAAACAAGATACATGTTTTTGTAAACGTTCATGGGTTCAGAGGTTCAAAGTTTAATGATTAACCGAAAATCGGAACTTAAAAAAGCGATGTTCATTTGTGGCAGTTTTTCCGGTTTGTCCGGATTAGGATATTGGGGGAAAAAATGGTAAACGTGGCAAAAGATGACAGCATCCGGATTGAAAAACTTGAATTGGGACCCTTCGGCACCAATGCCTATATCCTGATTTGCCGGCGCACCGGCGCAAGCGTGCTGGTGGATGCACCGGGCGAGGCAGGCAAAATATTGACGCAGCTAAAAGGAACCGATCCCAAATACATTCTGATGACCCATAATCACATGGACCATACTGGCGTCCTTGCCGAGGTGAAGTCCGCCTTGAATATTCCGATTGTCGCACACTGCGACGATGCCGGCGGTTTGCCGCTGAACCCGGACACGCTGATAAATGACGGTGATGTAATCTCCTGCGGAGATATTCAATTAAGGGTATTACATACCCCGGGGCACACTCCGGGCAGCTTATGCTTCCTGACGGGAAACTATCTGATAGCAGGTGACACTATCTTCCCGGACGGACCGGGCAAAACCGGGTCAGCCACCGACTTTAGGCGGATTATGGAATCCCTCACCAGCAAAATTTTTGTTCTGCCTGAAGACACCTTAATTTATCCCGGACACGGAAACTCCACCATTTTAAAAAAAGAGAAGCAGGCTTTTGAGGCGTTTTTCGCCAGAGACCATGACCCCAACCTTTGCGGAGATGTGCTTTGGTCCTCAGCCTAGATTGAGCGGCGGTTATATCTGCAGGTGCAAGTTTGATCGGACGCGGCATCACAAATCTATCTCATTCCCAAAATCAGCGTCTCAGCTTCTTTTATTACACGTCACGCTAAACCTCTTTAAAGATCTGTCTGCGGCTTGGCTGCGATACAATGAGAATATCTTCTTTCAATATTAGAAACTATCGTACCAGTGACTTTGAAAACTATGTTCAATTGCATATGGAGGCAAATACACTTGATCGATCGGTACGTTCGGTCTCGAAGCGGCGTTTGGCAGAAGATCTGGGACATCCAAATTTTAACCCGCAAAATGATTTGTTTATTGAAGAGCTTGGCGGCAGCATCATCGGCTATGCCGGTGTTTTTTTAGAGCCGGCGATTCATCGCGCGATACTGGATTGCTTGATCCATCCCTTGCACCGCAGAAAAGGTGTCGCGACTGAATTGATTCGCCACGCCATCCGGCGTGCCGGGGAGGCTGATTGCAAAGTGGTGCAAGTCTACATTCCGCAAATCAATCTGCCGGCCAGGAACCTGGCATCACGCCTGGACTTTAAATATATCCGCCGCTTCTATGGGTTGACGTTGGACCCCCAAAAGATCCGATTGCCGGACGTCGAGCCCAGCGGGTATGTTATCCGCAGTTTAGCAGCCGATGAAGCATCCAAATTAACGCATATCCAAAACCGTGCTTTTGCTGATTCCTGGGGCTTTAATCCCAATACTCCCGCTGAAATTGCCTATCGTATCAACTTAAGCAGTTGCTCTCCGGAAAATATCATGATGGCCTACCTGAACCATCAACCCATCGGCTATTGCTGGACACGAATTATGATGGAAGAGAACCCGGAGGCTGACGAGATCAAAGGCGAGATCCACATGCTGGGGGTAGATCCTGATTTCCGCAAGAGGGGGATCGGTCGTAACGTTTTGCTGGCAGGATTGTCGCATCTTAAAAGCAAAGGTGTCTCTGTCGTCGAACTGACAGCCGACGGTGAAGAACAGTTGGCGTTGGGTCTATACGAATCTGTGGGGTTTGACGTCTATTCTCGCGCCGAGTGGTTTGAGAAAAAGCTGGCCTGATTTTCTAATACGAAAAAGGGCGGACATTTTATGTCCGCCCTTTAAACGGTCAATTCCATTTTTGCTAAAAAAACCGTATTTATTGGCAGGGTTCCTGGCAGGTTCCCACGATCTGAATCTTATCGAATAATGAATATTGTTCGATCATTTCGACCAGTTCGGCCTTTAACAAGTTGGCTTTGTCCACGACGCTCTGGTATTCGACCTTAAGCGAGCTGATTTTGTTCGTGGCCTTTGAATATTCTTCACGGAGCATCTCGGTCCCTTTCTCAATGCCCTGTTCATATTCATCTTTGAGCGAACCTAACCCCTTTTTCATGGCAATGAAATACTCTTCTTTCAGAGAGACCAACGTTTCAAGGGCTTTTTCATATTCATCCCTTAATTTATTTGCGCCTTTTTCTTCCGCTTGCTGGTATTGATGGATCAACTCCTGGAGCAATTCATTGACCGACACGATTTTATCGACCCGAAAGGCATTGCTGCCGGCAAAGGCAAAACCTTTGTCCAGGATCCCCTGGCGGGCATTATCCAGGGCCAGTGAGATACAATACCGCGCGTTTTTGAGGTCACAACTTTTCAGGCATCTCCAGGCACACTTAAAACCTATCTTTTTCCCGGCGGCGATATCCTTCAAAAAGCTGTTTCTGATGGCTCGGCCGGGCAAACCTACCGGGCTTTTAATAATTTCGATGTCATCCTCGCGGCAGGCAACATAGGATTCTTTGAACTTGATATTGGCGTCGCATTCATGGGTGGCCACAAAGCGGGTCCCCATCTGGACGCCGCTGGCACCCAGTTTGAATATCTTGTAAATATCAGCGCCGACAAAAATTCCGCCGGCAGCAATTACCGGAATCGTCCGCTGAAATTTCGTCTCGAAGGTCTTGATCTCGGCCACAACGTCGGGCAATATTCGTTCAAGTGCGAAATCGGGATCATCGATTTGTTCCGCCTTAAATCCCAGGTGCCCGCCTGCTTTGGGTCCTTCGACAACCACTGCATCGGGAATATCCCTATATTTCTTGGCCCACGACTTGAAAATCAAGCCGGCCGCCCTGGCGGAGCTCACGATCGGAATGACCTTAACACCGGCCGCCCGGAGATCTTCAACCGGAATGCCTTTGATCGGCAGCCCGGCGCCCAGAAAAACCATATCGATTTTTTCCTCAATGGCGACCCTGATAAGATCAAGACAATCATCCACTGCCACCATAATATTGACTCCGAGGAGGCCCGAGGTCTTTTCTTTGGCCTTGCGTATTTCCCTTCTCAAGATGATCGAATTGGCATCTTTGTTTTTGGCATAATATTCGGGGTCCAGCATTCCGATCGAATTGGCGGCAATCACACCGATACCGCCTTCATTGGCCACGGCCGAAGCCAATCCCGATAGAGAAATGCCGACGCCCATTCCGCCCTGAACGATGGGCAGTTTGGCAACGGCATCACCGATTCTAAGTTTCGGCATCTTGGGCCATTGCTTTCCAGAAAATTCAAACTTTGGCCATTCAATATTGCCCAAGTCCAGTTTTGGTATTTGCAGTCTTTTTATTAAATTGAAATCCATGCAAGGATTCTCCTTTCCCGGAGGGGCAACCCTGTCCGGGATTTTACTAAACAGCAGTTTCCCACAATAGCCTAAATAATTTTAAAAGTAAAGTAGTAAAAAATGTAATTTTTTTAACTCAACATCAGGATATTGACCTAAAAAATTAAGTTTAAGAGGGTGCGATCCGTCCTAAGTCTCAAGGAATATCAGAGCACTCTGTTTTGTGATGCTATCTCAAACCAGTCCGACCTTCAATCAATTCTAGTAATATTCTCACGCGTCAGCCCATATTGAGCCATTCGTGTCACTACCAAGTGATGAAACGGTCGAATCAGATTGAAATAAACAGGACCGGTCCAATGTTTATAAAAAACGGTCGTAATGACATAGAAGCGATTCATAGATTTGCCTAGCGGTTCTTTGACGACGCCAAAAAATGCTCGTAGATGTTTGTCATCAGGGGTTTCTGAAATCCAAAATGTCTCCTTTTTGGCACGTCGAACGATGAAAAAGGTGACAGTCTCTCCTGGGGTAAATGAAACATCTTCGGGCTGCAGAGTTGGCAATTTTTGCGGCGCTTCATGTTTAACGAGGCCAAGAATGCCGACGAGTAGCTTACGGATACGATAAAGCTGGACGATCCACCAGGGATAGTATGACAACATGGATGCAATAAATTGCCCTAAGCTGGCCTCACCCTCGAATACCTTTACATCGGTGAAATCAGCTTTCTTGAAATACTTTTCTAACTCGTCGAAATTAAGTAGGTATTCCATTATAATAGCCTATAGCGTTCAAATTGAACCGAGAATGGATACCTTACCTCTTTTTTGTCCCGCACAATGATTGGAGGCTCAGTTCAAGGTTTTGAAGCACAGCTGGATTTCTTTGATGACCTGAGTCGCGGATTGATACCGTTTCGAAATCCCTTTGGCAAGCAGCCGGTCTATGACTTCAACACAGCCGGGGGGAGTTTTCGGAGCTATTTCATTGAGCGGCACATATTCGGTATTGGAGACGGCATACAGCACAGCGGTCAGACTATCACCCGCAAAAGGCCTTCTGCCCGTCAGAAGCTCATAAAACACAGCTCCCATGGAGAAAAGATCTGACCGACCATCCACTTTTTTCCCGCCAGCCTGTTCGGGCGACATGTAATTGGGAGTGCCGAATATGATACCTGTCTGGGTTTTTGATGAAGACATGACCCGTGCAATACCGAAATCGGCGACTTTGACCTGATCATTGACCATCAGCATGATGTTGGCCGGCTTGATGTCGCGGTGTACCACCTGTCGGCTGTGAGCATATCCCAAAGCTTCAGCCACCCCGGAGATGACATTGATAACCCGCTTGACCGGCAACAAACTATCCGGCTGGCAATAATGGGTCAGATCATTACCATCGAGCAGTTCCATTGCAATGTAGGCCATGTCATGGTCTTCACCCACGTCATAAATGGTTACGATGTTTGGATGGGAAAGCTTCCCGGCGGCTTCGGCTTCACGAAAAAAACGTGCTTTGACTTCGCTTAATTCATCGGCGGCGATATCCCCGTAATTGAGTGTTTTAATCGCAACCTGGCGCTGAATACTGGGATCTCTGCCAAGGTAAACTTTGCCCATGGCTCCCTGTCCCAGTTCCTGCAATATTTCGTAGCGGCCGAGGGTGGGCTTGGTGGTGCCCTCTTGCAGCAAAATATTGGTTTTCCTGTTGGCCGAAACGGCAGACATAACCAGCGTCTCTTCAAGGGCTACCAGCCTTTTGATTCGTCCTTTGACATCCTTGAAAGCGCCGGCCTGCATTATATGGCGGTAGACAGACAGGGCCTTGTTGAACATTCTTTTGCGTTCGAAGTCTAGTCCCAGATTGTACAACAACTTTTGTACGGCCTTATCTTTAATCGGACACTTTAACAATTTTTCATAGGCCATATCCAGCATGCCCTGTCCCTGCAATGCCAATCCCAGGCTTTTGTTCAGTTGGGCATTCTCATCCTGCTTTTCGGCCATTCGCCTGTTTCGGGCGGCGAGGGTAAACCCGATGAATGATAGAATGACCGGCGCCAAGACCTTCAGCCAGATGCCGGTAGCAACAAACAGAATTAGACTGGCACCGATCCAGGTGATCAAAAAAATCCCCAGGATCATAGCCCCGATGCGTGGCGTAACTTTTGGAATGACAAACAATAGGAAAAAGCCGAAATACAGAAGGGCCAGGATTTCCAGGGCAAAACCCCAGGAGGGGCGTGAGATGTATTTGCCATTAATTATATTTTCAATCACATTGGCTTCAATTTCGATGGCAGAAACATTCGATTCGACAGGAGTTTTAAACCGTGGCGAAATGCCTTCTGCAGTAATTCCAACCAACACAACTTTTTTTCGAAACGTATCCGTCGGTATATTACCATTAATAACATCAAAAAATGAGAATTGCTGAATGTTGGCCTTCCGACCGCTGTAGTCAATGTACATCTGGTGATTTTTTTCGGTGGGAATTCGTATGGTTTTCAGCTCGACTCCGGCCGATCCGGCTTTTAGGTCCCTTAAATGCCCACCGGTATATTTTCTAGCTACCTGTAAGGCAAAGGAAAGGAAATTTCTTTTCTGGTAGGTAAGCAGGAGGGGTACCTTGCGGACAACGCCGTCACTTTCAGCGATCAGGTTGGTGTAGCCCAGTGCGCCGGCCTTTTTAGACAAATCGTCGTAAGGTTCCGTGAGCCAGGTCCCGACGATTTTCCGACGATTCAGAATCCCTCGCAATCGATCGGAGCCATTGGTCTGAATACCTTGTGGATTTGGGGTATCCTTTAATTCAATGGAATTCATTTTTAGCCAGGCCGACAGCTCGGGAGCATTCTCGTCCACGGAACGTTCGAGAGAAAATCGTAGCGGTAACACCACATTACGTGCCGAGCGCACGGCAGAAATGAGCTGATCATCATGATCAAGCCTGCTTTCAGCTTGGTTCAAAAATTCGGTGACTTTTGTTATAATTTTACGCTCCGCCGCGGATGGTTTTTCGTTCAGTCGGTCCTTGATATTTTGAATTTCCTGCTGGCCGGGATTTAGTTCTCTGGAGGAGTATAGAAGCGAAAGACCCAAGGTATGGGTTCCATGTTCGGATAATTGCCGTATTACTTTCGCGATATATGAACGGGGCCATGGCCAGTCGCCGATTTGACGGATGCTTTCATCGTCTATCGCTAAAATTACAACCTGGGTGGCGGCTTTACGCTGGCGCAACCGGGCCATCGAATCGTAGACTTTGAATTCCAGCGATCGCAGGATATCCACATCAAAGAGGATATTGCTCATAATCGCTCCAACAGTTGCTGCTATCAGCAACAGTGTTGAGACAGGAATTTTTTTTAGCGTCATTTCTACCTATCCGATGAACCACCCCAAAAATAAAAAACCGAACCACCTTATTCCAAGACGACCCGGTCCGATTTTACGCTTGCCAACCCGATTATTCAATTACAGGATGATCCGAGCGCAAAGGCCTTTAGACCACTCGACCAAAAATGCCTAAACCGCACAAGCGGCCAGTATCATCGATTTTTATAAAAATTATAAGAAAAATCGCGGCCGGTGTCAACTTCATTCCGCGTCGGTATCGGTTCGGATACGGTTATAACTAATTGAAATATTGTATAATTAAGATATTATAAATGCCATAAAATACCATATATTTTTAAAAAATTAGCTAAAGTTTTTTTTTAACTTTCCGATATGAAGCACGGTTAGCTGTGAAAGCAGTTTCAATTCTGAATCCTTTAGCGAGTGAGAAAGGAAAATCCCTATGTATAACAAGAAAGAAGTCCGAGAAAACGCTATCGTCGATGCCAAGAACAATCTTCCCGCCAAAGATGATCCAAATTTCTCTCAATTTGAGCAAGAGATGATGGCGATGGCCAAAAACGAAGCGCGGCAGGTCAAGGCCAAAATTGGGCCCGAATTGGAGGTGCTCACTGGAAAACATAAACCTTTGCTCAAGGACTATCAGCGGATCTCCAAAGACTATGAAGCGCACTCTGCCAAGATCAAGCGGTCCGAGCCCAGTGTGGAGTTGTCCCGGGGGAAGTACTATATTTTAATGATCCTTTTTGTCCTGGGTGAAATACCCATGAATTCTCTGGCTTTTGCCGTTTTTGGTGAAAGCCAGATATTTACTTGGATCATGGCGCTTGGTGTTGCCGTAGCCATCCCCTGGATCGCTCATGCTGTAGGAATTCTATTAAAGAGGGGGTCTGATCCCTGGTGGAAAAGTGGTGTTGGTGTTGGGACACTGCTATTGTTGACAATCGGTGGTCTGCTTGCCATTGGCTACGTTCGCGTCGAGTACCTGAGCGATCTCAACGCAGCAGCGGTGGGTCAAATCAGCAGTTTCGGTAACAGTAAATTAATCGGCGCTGCGTTTATTGGCCTGAACCTGGTTATTTTAGCCGCAGCTACGCTATGCTCCTTTTTTGCCCATGACAAAGACCCGCTGTTAGAGCATTTACACCGAAGGACCAATAAGCTCAACAAGGCCGTGCGCGAAATTGAAGCAAAACACAACAAAATTCTTACCAAACAAGACCAAGAAATTAAGCAGATTCACCAGCAAACGCAGGAAATTATCTATTATTATCGAAAAATTAATCAGCGCGAACGTCCCGACCATCAAAAACCCAAGTCATTCGAACGTGATCATGAGTTGGTTATCGACTATCAAGAAGACGAAGAGATCCAAAAAAAGTTAAACTCGACTGTTCAATTCCGTCTTCAGGAGCAGACTCAGGCACTGAGCTCATCGTAAGCTTCAAATTCGTTCATGTAGATTGAGGAGGACTATTCCGATGAAATCTTGGAATCTAAAAAACTTGTGCACGATCTATCTGGTCGCCCTTCTGGTATTGAGCCTTATGAATCAAAAGGCTGATGCTTTTTGGAATTCCAGCAAAGATAAAAAAGGTTCGCGCGCAATCCTTGTATTTGTTGATATGTCCGGCAGCACAGACATGGCCCGGCGCACCGTTTACAAGAAAGCGTTTGAAAAAGTTTATCAAAGCCTTCAACAAGGGGATCGAATTGTCGTCGGAACCATTACCGGCCGCTCATATATCGACTTCAAGCCGGTGGTGGATGTCGAAATCCCCAAGAAGTCTGTGTGGGTTAATCGGATTTCTTACGAACAACAGTTAGCCAGGACCAAAGTTAACATTAAAAAGCAGGTCAAGGGTCTCATGTCCCGCAAAAAAGGGACAGCGCGTACGGAAATTTTAAATTCGCTGAATATTGCCGATACGATTTTCCATAACGAGGAACGTCATAAGATTCTGGTTATCCTCTCTGACATGGTCCAGGATTCAAAAGAATATAATTTTAGCCGGGTAAAGGTTACAGACACCTATATCGCCAATATCATCAAATATCGCAAAAAGAACAACCTCATTCCCAACCTCAAGGGTGTCAAGGTCTATGTGGCCGGGGCTAGCGCTGACGAAGCTAAAAAGTTTCGGTCAATAGAAAAATTTTGGAATAGCTATTTCGTTATCACCGGCGCAGATTTTTCCAAGTATCGGTATGGCCACTCCTTTCTTGGGTTTGAAAAAGAAGTCTAGATTAAAAAGCGATTGTTCTGCTTCGCATACAGGACAATCGCTTTACAAAATCCACAATGCTTCGGCACACCCAGTGCTCCAAATCTCGCTACCTCAATCAGTTCCTTCTTCCCAATTCCTCAATTCTTTACCGATAGACGAGTTGCACTACGGTCGTCTCAATCTTCGCTTTATTAAGGGATTGATTTCTTTTTTTAATTTTTTCAGCCGCTTTAACACACTCTCCATCCCATTTCTGTTTAGCTCATCGAGGTGCTCGAAGATAGCCTCTTCAAGCAGTCTAAAATCGACAAGAGACCAGGTTGTGTGATGATGAAGATATACTTCAAATGTTGATTTAGAATAATCAAGACGCCGGCCTGAATGTCTCCACTCTCCGGTTTGTTCAAGCTCATGTAAATTTAATACGCCGTCAATTATTGCTTTAAGCGCATCATCATGAATCTTGTTAATAACTTCTTGGTTCTGTTCTTTCCAGAGTTGCGGGTCTTGTGTGTTGAAGGGAGTTATTTTGCCCATAAAAGGCTCCTGTTTCGATAGGTTAATTTGGTCCACCAAGCAACACCTTTTTTTGGAATTCTGGCAAACATAGGAGGCGCGTGCGGGCTAAAAGCCTTCTATGTTGTTGGGCAAACCGGGAGCTGGGGGTCAGTATATCAGAGCTATCTCGTCGACTGAAGGTATCGATAATGACAATCAGGAATGCGGTTCAGCGTGGCGAGAAAATTGTGAAAGAATTTGTTATTTCAAACATTGAATCCAACTGCATAC
>CAMYLH010000029.1:0-1206 GCA_947259065.1 uncultured Desulfobacterales bacterium | reverse complement strand
TTCCTATTTAACCCAATTTTCGACTTTCAAATTATGAACTCGTTTGAATTCCTTTTCATTGTTGGTAATTAAGACCAAATCTCTGCTTAAGGCTTGAGCTGCGATCAGCAGGTCGAGTGGACCGATAGGCTTACCAGATTTTTCCAATTCAAGACGAATATCTCCATAAATAACGGTAGCGATTTCGTCATAAGGAAGGATTTCAAGTGGAGAGAGAAACTCTTCAACACGCTGTTCATTTAACCTGCGGTTTTTGCTTTTGGCAACTCCATACTGCAACTCAGAGACCGTGATTGTGGACACACCGATTTCGCCAACATCAAACTGCTTAAACTTATGAATGACCCCAAGCGGGCGTTTGTTCATTATGTAAATACAGATATTGGTATCAATTAAATATTTAATCAAGACCCTCTCTCTCTTGTTGATGCGTCGGCTGATTTCTTTCAGTCATAAATGGTTCTTCATATTTTATTAAATTCTTTTCCCAAAGATCCCATATAGATTGATTTTTAGAAATTAATAATACCCCTCCAGCCACTTTTTTTATATATACCTCATTTCCCTCAAATCGATAGGCTTTGGGTAAGCGAACTGCTTGACTTCGCCCATTTATAAATAATTTGGCGGTTTCCATATTCGCCTCCTTTTATGGTTTATACCTAAAAGTATATACCAATTTCAGAAGGTGTCAAGGTACAAGAAGGGTCAGATTTTGTAAATCGATAAATTCATGCCGTTTTCTCTGAATTGACTCTTGATTTGCTTTTCCTTAATGAGACAAATTAACTACAGGAAACGATTGGTTTCACAAACTGCGACTCCGTATCCCAGGGAAACAGGATCCAGGTGTCCTGGCTGACCTCGGTAATATACGAGTCGACCAGCGGTCGTCCTTCCGGTTTAGCATAGACGGTGGCAAAGTGGGCTTTGGGGAGCATGTCTTTGACGATGCCGGCCGTGCGGCCGGTGTCGACAAGGTCATCTACGAGAAGCCAGTTTTCGTCGTCGATGTCCACTGATTTCAGAATTTTACTTTCACCCAATTCCTTAAAATCATAGCTGGAGATACAAACGGTATCCACCAGCCGTATCTCGAGTTCACGGGCGATGATTGAGGCAGGTACCAGCCCGCCTCTGGTGATGGCGACAATGCCCTTCCAGGTCTTCATATCCAACAGCCGCCAGGCCAGGGCCTTGGCATCG
>CAMYLH010000028.1 GCA_947259065.1 uncultured Desulfobacterales bacterium | reverse complement strand
TTCCGCCAAAGATCTGCTTTGAACCATTTCCCAAAATCCGTCCGTCAGTTTGCGATTGGCTTGATTGCTGCCGGTGGTCTCTCCCTGCTGATACATCTTTAGCGCATTGGGGTAGAACGGCAGCCGGTTATAGTCCAGCTCAACCTGCATGCCGCTGCCCTTTGCCATTTCAAGGGTATGACCCAGAATACCGAATCCGGTGATATCCGTACAGGCATGAATCTCATAATTTAATGCCGTCTCAATCGCCTTTGCGTTCAAGGTCGCCACCAGGGGCAAAATGGTTTCAAGTTCCGGGTATGTAAGTTTGCCGGATCTCCCGGCGTTAAAAAGGACTCCGGTACCCAAAGGCTTGGTAAGTATGAGGGTATCCCCTGTCCGGCAGCCGCGATTGGTCAGGATGCGATCGGGATGAACACGGCCTGTAACCGCCAGGCCGAATTTGGGCTCATTGTCATCCACGGAATGGCCGCCGGCCATAGCTGCGCCGGCTTCTTTAATTTTATCGCTGCCGCCGCGCAATATTTCCTTTAATACGCCCATGTCCAGCTTCTTGGATGGGAACATCACCAGGTTTAATGCCGTCAGGGGGTTTCCCCCCATGGCATAGATATCGGAAAGCGAGTTTGCAGCTGCAATCTGACCGAACCAATAAGGATCATCCACCGGTGGGGTAATGTAATCCACCGTACTGATAAAGGCGATATCCGGGGTCAGGCGATAGACGGCCGCATCATCACTGGTTTCAAATCCAACTAATAAGTTCTCGTCTCTGGTTACTTCCAGCCCCATCAGTGCATCCGACAGATCCGTCGGACCGATTTTGGCCGCTCAACCGCAAGTGCGGGACAAGCTCATCAATGTCTTTTTTTTTCTGAAAAACATTGCTTATTCCTTAATTCACATATCCATGACGGGTTGATTTGTTGATTGGTTGTGTACGTGTAAATTATGAATATCGCATGAATAAAGCAAATATCAAATCCATAATATCAATACAAGATGGTTGAGCGATAGGCTAAATCAATCCGGGAGGTTTTTTTTGTTTGACACGTAAAACATCAATTCTCTATACTCCGGCCCGTTGGAATTCTAATTGGTTCTTGCAGTTGAAATAAAGACTATATTCATCACAACATGCAAAAAAATAAGTTCTATTAAGACTCAAAAACACAGGGAGGGAAAAGATGAAATTTGCAATTATTGGCACAGGTATTATGGGACGCGGCTGGATCACCCAATGCTCGATGACCGGACATGAAGTTCACTGTTATGATGGCAACAATGAAATTCTGGCCGGTACGATCGCTGCCAGTGAAAAACTCACCGGCAAAGTGGCAAAAAAATTCAAAATTGATGATCCGGATTTCGTATCGAATGCCGTTAAAAACATAACGACCTATGAGGACAAAGGAAGCTTTATCGAAGCCGCCAAGGGCTGTGATGTATTTTTAGAGGTCATATTCGAGGATTTGAAGCTCAAATGTACGGTGTTGTCGGAATTATTGCCCCAGTTACCCGCAAATGTGGTGTTCTGGTCGAACACCAGTAGTCTGGATATCAACCCGATGGCCGAAGCCGGCGGTCGACCGGATCTTTCCATTATTACCCATGGTATGAATCCGGTGCCCATGATGCCTGGTGTCGAGGTGGTGCCCGGTGCCAAGACCAACGCTGAAACCGTGGAATTTACCCGTCAAACACTGCTTGACATGAAAAAAGCGCCTTTTCTGGCACCCAATATCCCCGGATTCTGGGTTAACCGGCTGCTCGTTCCTCAAATGCTGGATGCCGTTCGTCTTTTGGAACAGGGCAAAATCCATGTCGAAGATGGCGATATCGGCTTGAATACCAGCCTGGGACATCCCCAGGGAACATTCAAACTCCATGATTTTGTTACCGCCCCCACCATGCTGCGGGTAGCGCTTCAGATGTACCAGGCATCCAACGATCCGCGGATGTATCCTCCCCTGACATTGATGCGAATGGTGAAAAACGGCGAATATGGAGCCAGCAGCGGAAAAGGCTTTTATGACTGGAGTGACCCCCGCAGTCCCAAGGCCCGCGACTTATCCCAGTACGTCATTGGCTCTGCTGAGGATATGACCGATTCGTTAAAATAGTTTCCAGTCCCAGAGCCCCGGATTCCCCCGGGGCTTAATTTTTTGATCACATCTTCATTTGGGTCTTTTTTTAAAATTCATATAATTTGCAAGTAAAACGCTTTACGGAAGCTCTTTTATCCAGGAACCTTCTTTAAACCAGGGCTGGTTCATGAGCTTCAGTTGACCGCTGCCATCAAGCGCCATCATGAAATTTTGCAGCCAGTTGATCAACAAGGCGTCCTCGGATACGGCAATCCCCAGGGGTTCAAAAGTAAGTTTTGATTGTCCGGCAATCAACCCTTTGTCTTTGTAGCGAAAGGCGGTGAAAGCGCAGTAGGGATAATCAGCAATCAGGGCATCAATTTTGTCCTGAAAAAGCATTTCAACAGCCTCATCATAAGACTTGGTTGTCACCAGAGCTGCCTTGGGAGCGGTGCTTTCGGCAAATTTCTGACTGGTCGAACCGTTCAAAGCGGCTATTTTAAATTCCGGTTTATTGAGACCTTCAGCTTGTTGCAAAGCGCCGATTTGCTCGGCCCTGGTTAGAATGCCCTTGCCGGATTGGTGTGTTGACAATATAATTTTTCAATGTTTTTTCTCCGCTCAGATTGGAGTTGTTCATTGATACCCTCGTTGTGTTTTTATTCTCTGAAAATCCTGATAGAGCGCATTCCAGAGCTGTCTTTTGAATGCTCGGATTTCGACAAGTAATTCCGTCGGCATGGCAAAGAATTTTCGCTGCAAATTAAAGCCTAACTTTAGGGTACCGTTGGCGAGAACCTCAGCATCGGTAAGGAGCAAAACGCTCTGCTTCGATGCCTGTTCCGCAAAACTGTAAATCCTTATCATGGATCCAATTCCACCATTACCCATTGCCAGAGTTTGAAAAAAGCTGTTCATAATTTCCTGAACGCTCGATGGTATCATTAAATCAACCATCCAAACTGGGATAACGCCATACACGCGCCCGCCGGCTTCGATTTTCTGCGGTGCCTCAACCAGGTGAGCCTTGAGATGGAGCCCAGCATCACTGTGTCGATAGTCCAGGACGACCGGTAGCGTATCGATCATAAGTTGCATCCCCACGATATTCAAATGGATATCACAAACGATCTTAAATCGAGTAGAACCCGCACCGTTTAGACGGAATCCATGATTTATTTTCAATATCACAGTGTCGTGCATCGGTATAAACCGATCGCTCGATATCCGGAATTGCATGATGAATAAATGATTCATCGAGTCTAATTCCACCATGCCCATCAATTGATCCTGTTCATCAAAAATGCGTGCCTTAAATTTGATAATTTCCCGCCATTTTTCTAATAACTTAGCGAACTCAGGGTAGTGAATTGTAAAGGCTTCACGATTTAATTGGACCCTTATGTTAAACGTTAAGGAATCTTCAGCGTTTTTATTGTGTGAAGAGACAATATTTTCGATTTTGCAAAATCGTGAAGTGAACTGAAAAAGATTGGGAAAGTCGTTGCAAATTCCGTTCAATATCTTTACACCCTGCCTGTCGAGAGCGTTCTTTTCAGTGATCACTGTTGGAAGATTTGCCACGCCGGCAGCGTAAGCCCAAGTGGTTGTCAGCATTCCATTGATAACTCGCATGACATTCGCGGCAGGTATGTCAGCGAGACACAGTCGTGCTTCGGTGAGGAACTTGAAGGTATCCTGGCGGAGAGGTCTGATGAATATGCCGAGGCCAATGTCACCGAAGTGATCCTGATCCCCGGCTATTCCGGTAAAGTCAGCGGTTGAAGAATTTAGCCATTTTTCGATATCGGGATCAATCAAATTTAATCGATAGGCGTTGAAATCAGATTGTCCGCGAACACCGATGGCTCGCCACACGCCGTTTACGTCCGAATAAGGCAGAAAATCATATACGTTCGCTACATCCAGCGAAGTTATCCGTGAATCCAGGTCTCGCATTTTAATCAGCAGGTCCGGGTTGGCTGCCAGGTGATCTAAAATCAGTTCCCTAAACCGGTGTATGTCCTCGATCCTGCGGCAAGCGCGAGCATGGTCTACCTTTTGCGTTTTCGGCTCGTAACCCAATTCGAAAATTGCATCCCAGTAACTCTGAGCAGAAAGATCACAAATTGGGATGAGCGAGGCAAAGGCAAAAAAAAGAAAAAATGTAAAATTTGATCTGTTGATAAACGTTCTTAGCGTGGTCATAAGTTGCGGGTCTCAATAATGTAAGAAAGATCGGCCAGTTTCTTTTCCAACACATCAACCTCCAGAGGTTTCAACATATAACCGCTAAAACCCAATGATTTGGCGCGCTCCTCGTTTAAATCAAACTCACTGGCAGTGATGGCCAGAATTGGGATTGGCTGATCTGAATCATCCTCAATGCGTCGTATTTCCGCGGCCAGCGCATAACCATCCATTTCCGGCATTTCAATGTCACTGAGAATCACATCTTATTTATTTGGATGAAACTTAGCCAGGGCATCTTTGCCATGGACGGCGGTGTCCACCTTGTATCCCATGGAAGTCAACTGGCTTTGCATGATCTCCAGGTTTATTTCATTGTCTTCGACCAGCAAAATATTTTTAAATGACCTATTTTTTTCCTTCTTAAATTCCTTCCCGCCGGAAAGCATTTGCCGTTCTTCATCGTGATCGGCATAGGACAGCGCGATGTTGCGGAAAGTCTCTTCCAGTTCAACAAAGGCATCGACGACATCGGCATCAAAGTGTTTGCCCTTCCCCTCTAGAATTATTTGCACGGCTTTTTGATGGGGAAACGGAGGCTTGTAAACCCGTTTGCTGATCAGTGCGTCGTAAACATCGGCCAGGGCCATTAAACGGCCGGAGATCGGTATCTCATCGCCTTTCAATCCGGTCGGATATCCCGAGCCGTCCCACTTTTCCTGATGGGTATATGCAATTTCCCGGGCAAAGCGTAAAAATGAATTTTCGCCCAATTTTTGCTCTGTGATCCGCAGGGCGTCATGACCATAATTGGTATGCTTTTTCATTTCTTCAAATTCTTCATCGGTCAATTTCCCCGCTTTGTGCAGGATGTGGTCCGGCACGGCAATTTTGCCCAGATCGTGCAGCGGGGCCGACATGTACAGCAAATCAATAACCTCGTCATTTAGCTTATCTCGAAATCGCGGGTGCTGCTTGAGCTGCTTGGCCAGCACTTTGACGTAGTTCTGGGTCCGTTTGATATGCCCGCCGGTTTCGGGATCCCTATATTCAGCCAGGGTTGCCAGACTTTCAATGGTAACGGCCTGGGTCAGCTCCAATCTCCGTGTGCGTTGTTTTACCAATTGCTCCAGATGATCCTGGTGTTGTTTTAGCTCCAAATGAATGCGCACCCGTGCTCTGACCAATTCCGGATTGAACGGCTTGGTAATGTAATCCACGGCCCCCAGTGCAAGCCCTTTGGCTTCATCATCTTCATCCGCCAAGGCGGTGATGAAAATTACCGGAATCCGATTCGTTTTATCGTCGAATTTTAAACGTCGGCACACCTCATAGCCATCCATTTCCGGCATCATAATGTCCAGCAGAATGAGGGCAGGATTGGCCTTCCGAGCAATTGCCAGGGCGATTTTGCCATTTTTGGCAATCAGCAATCGGTAGCCTCGTCCATCCAGGGTTTCATGCAGCAGCTGCAGATTCGTGGTGTTGTCATCCACCAGGAGTATTTTTTCTTCACGTTCCGGATTGCTATTCGGTACGGTTTTATTGTCAGACATGATTCACCTTTCCTTTAAAAGCCAATACTCTTTTAAACACCAATGGACTTTGCAGGTAAATAATTTTATTTCAATCGGCCATGTTTTCAAATTACTTTGCCAGTCTAAGGCACCGTCAAAGACAAATTCATCGGCAAGCTGAACGACCATATTTTAATTTTGATTCAATGGCAATGGTATTTTGCCGTAGGTGGGATTTTGGTGAGATCGACCTCTTTAACAATTGAAACTCAACGACTCAATCAGCTGTTGAGTGAACCCGATGCGCACAGAGGTCATGCAAGAACGGTCTTGTCTTCATGTTGAAATCTAAATTCTAAATTCCCCAGTCGGATCACCAGTTCCACTTTTTGTACAATCTCTCTATTTCTCCGGTTTTGACCAAGTGGGGGAACCGAAAATCGAATATTTTTTTAAACTTTTTGCCTTTATTGTTATTCGCAAAGACAAGATAACGTTCGAGTTCCAACACTGTTTCGACCGTGTAATGGGAAACGTCAATGATGCCTTTGTTTAATACCGATTCCAAATCGTTGCGGGTATCCATAAAAAAATCAATCTGATCACGATCCAGGCGGTGCAAAATAGCCTCTCGTGTGTAGAATTCTTTCTTCATCACCGGTACATTCAGATATTCATCATAGGCGTAGCCTTTCATCCATGCAATTTTTCTGTTTTTAAGCGTTTGCTGGCCATCCCACGGACTGAATTTATCTTTTTTAAACAGTACCAACACGTAATCTTTAACAAACGGATACTTCGATAACACTGCCCCGCGAATCATATCCGGGTAGATCCCCACAGCGGCATCTGCCTTGTGTTGTTTCACCAGGCTGACCGACCCGTTATAGGATTGGATAATAATTTTGGTTTTGATTCCCATGGATCCATAGACGGCACGGAAAATATCCAAGTACAAACCGGTGCCGTCCCTGTTGGTCGCATTAGACCGCTCTTCGCTGGCAAATATGATTTCCTCGGGAATATTTCCGGCTAGGACAGGAAGGTATATTAGAAAGATAAGTAGAAATGAGGCGAGAAAAAGATACTTTTTCATTTTCCAATTCCCTGATCCAGATCATAGAAGATGTGGGTTTTGTCAGACGGATCTGTAACCTATGGTTCTATTTTGGATCTGTTGCTTAACGGAACCATATAAAAAGATTGATAAATTTGACGGGAGGTGCTTTTATTGTTGCGCTGATTATTGTCATCGGCAATAAATTTAAAATCTTTAACATCGGACAAGAATTATCATGGGAAAAGATATAAATTCACTGAAAATGAGGTTGAAGGAATTGGAAGAAAAAATCAAAGCGGTTGAAAAACAGCTTCCGGCGCATTCGGTAAAACCACCCATTATGACGCAACTCTTCGAACTTGAAGATGAACGGGATGTCGTTTTCAAAGAACTTGAGAGATTAAAACGCCCAGATGCAGGGTAATATGCTGCGTTTCGGAAATTCTACAATGGTCTGAAACCACCGAATTGTATCTCCCGCGTCCTTGACTCGGATGGATAAAGATCTGGAATGTACTGCCAAAGACTCAGTTCGGGGCTTATGAAATGTGCCGGAGGGAACTCAATTGGGATTCTGCGTGAATCATCCCGCTAGGCAAACCAGTTATGGGTGCATGAAACACAATATCTATATGTGCGAAGAATGCCTTGACTGCCGCGATCCGGATATTTACTGCAAATTTCGATCGTCCTGCCCCATCCATTTCTTAACCAAAAGAAAGGGCAATTTGGACGGGGATAGCGAAGTCAAAGAATCATTATAGAATTAAGTCACGTGCCATTGCGTTGATAAGGCTATTTCGCCAATTTCGAATAATCAGAGGCTCTAAACCATCTAGACGCGCACAACATTACCGACCGTGTTGAGAAACACTTTATTGGGAAACTCATTGGATAGTGCCAGAAATGCACGGGTCCCAGTACAATGCCCTACCCCGATCTTCTCCAATCCAAACCCGCGCAGGTGATCAATTATTTTGCCTAATTTCGAGTCGGATGCCTTTCCCAGGTGCAGCCCTCCCAGTATGGCATGGATATTCTTTTTACCGGTTAGCCTGACAACATGGTTTAATGTGTTAATCACTCCCCGGTGGCTGCACCCCAGCAAAACCGTCAATCCTTTGTCCGTATCCAGTATGACCGCCTGGTCGTCGTTAAGAGGGTCTGTAACAACTTTATTGTCTTTTTTAATGCAAAAATCGGATTCCAATCCTTCAAAATCATTTTCCAGCGGTATTTCTCCGGTTGTCATGACAGCGGCAGATATCTGTGTTGGGTTTCGATCCAATTTTATCTCTATACCCGCTTCATCAAGGTATTCCTTTTCAACCGGTATCCCGATATATTTTAAATTATCATCAGCACCTTTTACCTTGTGACCAAATACATCGGGATGGGCATAGAGCGTAAAATCCCGGTTGCACTCCAGAAGGCTTTTCAGTCCACCGGAATGATCGTAATGCCCATGGCTTAAAATTACCGTATCGATAAGGCTGAGATCAATCCCCAGCACCTGGGCATTGTTGGAAATAGCAAGATTCTGACCGGTGTCGAACAGGACCTTATTGCTTTCCGTTTCAATGTAAAACGAAAGACCGTGCTCCCCGATTAGTCTTTTGCCACTTTGAGCGACTGTATTTTCAACAAGGGTAGTGATTTTTGATTTCATATTTCGTTTTTTGTGTCTTCCTATCGGTGTGGCAAAACGCTTACCGAATGGCGAATACAGTGCCTCACACCAACTTGGACATCGTTTCGGCAACATCGATAAATGCTTTGCTGACAGCCGAGTCACTGTGGGAATCCTGATAGCAGACGCCCGAATCACTACAGGTGACCATTTTAGGATCAAATGGTATTCTGCCCAAAAAACGAACCCCCATTTGATTGGCTGTTTTCTCTCCGCCGCCGGTGCCAAATAGCTCGATACTTTCACCGCAGTGTGGACAGGAAAAACCGCTCATGTTTTCAATCAATCCAAAAACTTCCATTTTAACGGTTTTGCAAAAATTAATTGATTTTCTAACATCTGCCAGAGCGACTTCTTGTGGTGTGGTGACAATGATGGCCTTGGCATCGGAAATGGTCTGTGCAACCGTCAACGGTTCATCACCCGTACCCGGCGGTGCATCGATGATGAGAAAATCAAGATTCCCCCAATCGATATCACCAATAAACTGCTTGATGGCTGAAAATTTCAACGGTCCTCGCCAGATAATCGCATCATCTTTATTGGGCGTGAAGGATTCGATTGAAATGGCTTTCAAATTTTGCGAATAGCTGATAGGGTTGAGTTTATTAAGTTCATTGACCTGCGGCGTGCCTTCCAGCCCCAGCATACGGGGAACATCCGGACCGTGGAGATCAACATCCATGATCCCTACATTAAAGCCTTTGTGCGCCAGAGCAATCGAAAGGTTGACGGATGTGCTGGTTTTGCCGACACCACCTTTACCGCTCATAACCAGAATCTTGTTTTTGATTTTCACCAAAGACTCATTTACGGCAATATCTTGTTCAGCCTGCATCTGCTGAGGATTTTTAGGAATATTACTTTGGATTTCAACCATTTAATTGACTCCTTTTATTTAATTACTTTAATATTTTGGATGATTACTTTTGGCTTCGTTTTTTCCCAAGACGATAGAATTCATTTTCTTTGCATGAAGGACAGCATTTGGGTCTGCCGCTGCCGAATGGCTCTTCCCACTCAAGATTGCAATTGATGCAGTGAAACAATCGTGCCTTGTTGACAATCCGGTAGCTGCCGCCTTCAACGTTGATGGCCTTGCCGTTAATCAGTGCATCGGCAACCGCATTTCGGGCTCGTTGAATAATTCGGCCGAAGGTTGCACGGGAAACACCCATGCGGCGACCAGCATCCTCATGGGACATCCCCAGCAAATCGGACAATCGAATGGCTTCACGCTGATCTACGGTGAGGCATATCTCCTCCAAGTCAATCATGGGAATGCCCCGGGGTTTGAAATAGCTGATTTCAGGATTAAAAGCTACCATACGGTCTTTTTGTGGTCTTACCATAAAGGCTCCTTTATGAGAAATATCTCAAAACAGGAATCTAAATATTGCCCGGTTCGTTGTCAAGTGGTTTTGCGAAACCATCGCAATAAAAAAAAATTCGATCATCAGATTCCCGAAGCATGAAATATAATACGAATCTCAATCGATTTATTGTTCAAATTTCGCTGACAGATACAATTTATACCCTTGCCCTATCTGCTTTAACAGGATATGATGAATAACAAAAAATATAGCGGAGAGGAAAATATGGGAAAAAAAAATCGCCTGCTTGTCATTGATGACAGTTTAGAAACCGTGGCCGGACTGCAGCATTTTTTCAGCAAAAATTATGAGGTA
>CAMYLH010000027.1 GCA_947259065.1 uncultured Desulfobacterales bacterium | reverse complement strand
CACCACCATTGTCCCTGGTGTCTTTTTCTTCCTGAACACAACTTTGTCGGGGTACCCTTATTTGGCGTGCTGATCATTATCGCTATAGAAGGACCGATATCTTACCTGGCTGCCAAAACAGCGGCCAATTATCCGGATCTGCTTCCCAGGGCAAGGCGTCGATCCAGGCTTGCCGGTTTAAGACTCCTTTTGGCGACAATTTTCTATACCGGTATGGTCGCCTTGCCGGCCCTTTACTGGAGGCTGCAATATGGCGTATGGCTTGGATAACTGGCGGGGAACGTCAAAGTCCACTCTAACTGATTCAAATAAATGCGATTTACCTACTCGATACAGCGTTGAAATCCCAAATCGCAATACTCAAATTCCAAGCAATTTCCAGGTTAAATGTGTTTGTCCTGCGGGGCACCGATAACACCTTGACGAAATTAAAGGTTACATGATAAAAATTGCCCACTAACATAAAGTTACGGAAATCAGTATGTTAAAACCTTTGAACCCTGAACCTAGAACCTATTATTAATAGGATGCATCAAGTGTCGGAAACATCGTTGCCCGGCCATTTCACCGGCTTAGCCCGCTTAAAACTTTTCTTTGCACTTTCGAGGACCCCTCACGGTTTACTGGATATGTGTACGCCTGCTTTTGGTGCACTGCTGTGGCTCGGACACTTTCCGCCGGTTCAAACCATCGTTATCGGAATCATCACGACCTTTGCCGGCTATACCGCCGTATATGCATTAAATGATGTGATCGACTACAAGGCGGATAGAGAAAAGGCGGCAATGGGTGGATTTTCGAGTAGCGGCAACGATCTGGACAACATCATCGTCAGGCACCCCATGGCCCAGGGCCTGTTGAGTTTCAAGGAGGGGCTCCTGTGGGCACTGAGTTGGAGCTTGCTGGCTCTGATCGGCGCATATATACTAAATCCCGTCTGTGTTCTTATTTTTCTGTGCGGCTGCGCATTGGAAACGCTGTATTGTATATTGTGGCGTGTCAGCCCGTTTCGCACCATCGTCAGCGGAGCGGTAAAGACCTCCGGTGCCCTGGCAGCTGTCTTTGCTGTCGACCCCCAACCCTCCGGGATGTATCTAATTGGTCTATTTTTGCTGCTGTTTTTCTGGGAAATAGGCGGCCAGAACATTCCTAACGATGGATTTGATGTTGAGGAAGATCGACGCTTTGATGCCCGGACCATACCGGTCGTTTATGGAATTCAAACGGCGAATGTGATCATTGTCGCAGCTGTTATGCTGACACTGCTCATGGGCACCGTAATTTTTTATTTATCATGGACAATTCACTTCATCGGTTTTATCTTGATGTCCTTGGCTGTTGGGGTCTACCTGCTTCTGCTGCCGGCTTTAAGACTTTATCAATCCGGCACACGATCCCATGCCATGATGTTGTTTAACAGGGCCAGCTATTATCCGGTGGCATTGCTTGTAATCGTGCTGATAAAAATGATGGTTTAGTTGTTGAGGGAAATTGGGAGTTGCGCATGAAAGAATTCAATGTGGATGAATTATCCGGCTACAACGGTGAAAACGGAAATCCGATTTACGTAGCTCACGATGGTAAGGTATTCGATGTCAGTGAAAGTAAGCTCTGGCGTAAAGGCCTTCACATGAAGCGCCATAAAGCCGGACATGACCTGACCAACGACATGCAGGCCGCCCCCCATGATAATGATGTACTGCAGCGCTACCCCCAGGTGGGAGTGTTAAAAAAGGCTGTCGATGAGCGGCCAATCCCCCGGCCGATCGCCTGGCTCATTACCCGGTTTCCCTTTCTCAGACGTCATCCGCATCCCATGACAGTGCACTTTCCCATCGTTTTTATGCTTTCCACCACCGTGTTTAACTTGCTTTACCTGGTTACCGGCGAGACGTCATTTGAAATAACTGCGCTTCACTGCCTGGGAGCCGGCATTATTTTTATTTTGGTAGCCATCACCACCGGAATATACACCTGGTGGCTGAATTACATGGCTAAAATGCTCAAACCGGTAAGGATAAAAATGCCGCTTTCGCTTGTCATGCTGGCGACGGCTGTTATCATTTTTGTCTGGCGGATGGCAGTGCCGGATGTTCTGGTAAATTTCACCGGATTGAGCAGCATTTATCTGTTGCTGGTCCTGTCCCTCGCGCTCATGGTGAGCATCATCGGCTGGTATGGGGCCTCGATGACATTTCCGGTGGAAAAAGACTAGGACTATGGCAACATCCAATCCGCACAAGTTTACCCGAAATATGGACGCATTTATTCACGGCATTCCCAAGGCGGAGTTACATATCCACATCGAAGGTGCGCTCGAGCCGAAGCTGATGTTTGAAATTGCAGAGAAAAACGGCTGTAGCCTTCCTTTTAAATCGGTCGCCGATATCCGTCGCGCCTACAAATTTGAGGATCTGCAGTCCTTTCTGGATATATACTATCAGGGAGCGCAAGTACTGCGCGATGAGGATGATTTTTACCGGCTAACTTGGACCTACCTCCAAAAGGCTGCTGAACAAAATGTCCGCCATACAGAATTATTTTTTGATCCCCAGACTCACACGGCACGGGGGATCAAATTTGAAACGGTTGTCAAGGGGATTCACAGGGCCTTGACGGATGCCGGTAGCCAACTGAACCTGTCATCGAAATTGATTATGTGTTTCTTGCGGCACCTGAGTGCGGCAAATGCCATGAAAACCCTTGAAGAGGCGCTGGCGTTTAAAGAATGGATTACCGGGGTAGGGTTGGATTCTTCTGAACGGGGGTTTCCGCCCGAGAAGTTTACGTCGGTTTTCGATCTGGCACATCAAGAGGGATTTAAAGCCGTCGCCCATGCCGGCGAGGAAGGTCCGGCAGATTATATCTGGCAAGCCTTAAATTTACTGAAAGTTGAACGGATCGACCATGGGGTTCGATGCGTTGAAGATGCTGCTCTGGTGGAATATCTGGTGAAGATGCAAGTTCCTTTAACCGTTTGCCCGTTGTCCAACATCAAGCTCGGTGTGTTTGACCACCTCAGTCAGCACAATATCATGCAAATGCTAAAATTAGGTTTGTGCGTAACGGTCAACTCTGATGACCCGGCATACTTTGGCGGATATCTCGAAGAGAACTTGCGTGCGCTGCACAAGGCGCTTGGTATTGGTTCTGAAGATATTTATAAATTGGCCCGCAACGCCTTCCGGGCTTCATTTCTCGATCCGGCTCAGAAAAAAAAATATCTGGACGAACTGGATGAGTTTGTTTCTGGTTTTGGGCATTAGCCACTCATGTAACGTCTCAGAATTTCTACAACTTACTTAAAATATAGGAGAATCTTATCCCAAATGGACGAAAAACGATATCTCAGCGCCCAGGAATTGTTGAATGATTCTTATGAACTCGGTTTGCGCATTTACAAAAGTGGATTCAGCCCCAGTTTTATTATCGCCATTTGGCGAGGTGGAACGCCGGTGGGCATTGCGGTTCAGGAAATACTGGACCATTTAGGTGTAAAAACCGATCATATCGCGATCCGGACCTCTTCATACTACGGTATCAACAAAAGAGATAAAGAGGTCCGTGTCCATGGATTGGAGTATGTTGTCCGGAATGCCAACTGGGAAGACGGGCTTCTCATCGTGGACGACGTCTTCGACAGCGGCAGCAGCATTAAGGCGGTCATCGAGACCCTACAAAAAAAGATGCGCCGTAACCTTCCGGACGACATCCGGGTCGCCACGTCGTGGTTTAAACCGAAAAAAAATGTGACTGGCATTATTCCGGACTATTTTATCCATGAAACCGATCAGTGGCTGATTTTCCCGCACGAACTCGACGGCCTCACCCGCGAGGAGATTTTTGCCAATAAACCGGGAATGAAAAGACTGTTTGAGAATGCTGGATTAGCTTGATAGGGGTAGCTCTACTTTGTCACATATATTTTTAAGTGACATTTTTTATAACATTTTGATTTAGCTTGATAAACAAATGTCTAAAGTGAGCTGAATTGCCTAAAATGCCTAAAATTAGGGAAACGCTACGCTCTGTCCGTATTTGTAAAATTGACAGAATACCACAATTTTAGCTCATTTTAGTTCATTTGCGTGGTCCAATACACAAGCCTACGAAATTTTAGCAAAATATGATGCTCTATTAATGCAACGAAGTAGTATTTGTTAAGCACAACGAAACTGTCTGCCATGACAAAAATTGTCGATCTTCAAACATATCGGATCAGGGCTTTGGAACAAAGAGGATTTGGTCCCTGGCAGAAACGCTTTGGTGAAGCCTATGATTCGAAAACCCGAATTGTCGATCTTTCAGACAACACACTTTACTATCTGGCGCAACCCGGCGAATCCAGCTCTATCGCGTATTACGAATTCATCATGGGTATCCTGGACCTGGGGGCCGCACCAAAGTTCCACTACCTAAAAAACAGAGACCAAATGCGGGTCGTGGACATTCATCTTTTTTTGGCAGACCAGATGCGCTTCGAAATGATGCGACGGTTGGCGTGGATCAGGGACTATGAAGGTGGGAAATACAGCCTGGTAAACATGGTTCAAGAGTATCAGAAAGTAAAAGCAAAATGCCGGGAATACCCGCCGGCTCTGGCGGAGTCGAATCCCGACTATGTGACATATATGCAACTTAATGTCGGTGATAAAGAGGTTTTCATCCGCCGGATGCTGCAAGAGGCTCTTGAGTCCTTTAAAGAAAGGCTCTAAACAAATAGTCTTTATTAAAGGTCCGGGTCAAATTTATACGCTATTAGAAAACAGATCCTGAGGCAAGTGACACTTCGAGCTTGTTGTCCATACCTCCGTCGCTCTGAACGAGTCAGGTATTACAACGATTCGCTCTATCCCCAATCCCCACAGCGGCGGTTGCCGTCCATTCTAATATGAACTCCTCAGGGCATAATCTCCGAATCCACATCTTTCCATTGGGCAAAAGTAGGACTCATGGTTTAGGTTGCCAGTCGGATTTATCAGGGAGAGCAACCTGCCACTTTGGGAACTTGTGCATCTGAAAATTACATCTAGGGTCGAAAAGAGGTCATCAAATCAAAAATTTATATCAATTACGCCGCTTTCCAACCCTCATGATTTATTCTGCGGGGATATAGGGGATTTCCTGACCCCACCATCCTTGCGATTCAGATTTCTGGAGTTTTTCAGGCGTCGGGTTATTGTAGCCCCCCCAGCTGAAAAACATGTGATCGCTGTCCTTGTAAATGGTATCGTGTTTATACCATTCAGCGGTACAACCTGCTAGAAAAAAAGCGATAATCAATATAAACAATATTTTTTTCATGAACGAACCTCCTTTCTAAAGCAAACAAAATCGAATCTGATACCTCGACCGTTTTAAACTGACGCATATTAAAACACCTTCAAAAAAAAGTCCATAAAAAAATTAATTACTGAAACAAATTTTAAATATGAATTCCTTTCACCGTCTGCCAACCGACCGTCTTCCATATTAAGTGACTGAAAAAACATATATTTAATATCAATCCATCAAAAAGTTTAAGTCCGGCCGGCAAATTGCCGATATCAAAACTGTTGGTCTACCATGGGTGAGTTCCCTGGAATCAATTGAGATAATAATATGGCTGGAACTAAAAACAACTGGCGTTATGCTCCGTCGATGATGTGCCTGCTTTGGCTGGTGGCTGGCTGCGCGCTGGATGCTTACAGAATGCATTCGGAATTTGACGCCAGGGTAAATTCCATTCAAAAACCTGTTCTTATTACCCCCGATGTCAGCATGTATGAGTTATCACCGGGCGGGGTGGTCATGTTGCGCGATGACTGGAGTAGGATCGGTCGTAAAAATCTGCAAAATGCCATTTTGCGGGACTTAAAAGATAAACAGTGCAACGTAAAACTCGCAAAGATGGATACGCAAATCGTAAAGGAAATGGCAGAGGTACAAACCCTCTACCGGCTGGTTCATAAAACCATGGATCAGAACACTTTTGGTCCCCATCAAAATATGGCTGAGAACGATAGATTTAATTTTTCTCTAGGATCCCTTGAATCGATTTTACAGAAACTCGGTGCCGACGCCATGATCTTTGTCACCGGCTATGATCAGGTTTTCAATGGCGGACGTAAAGCAATGATAGACCTTGCCATTGCGGATTCATCCGGAACCATTCTCTATTATACGGTAAAAGGCACCACCAAAGGTAAGGATCTTCGAGATCCTGCCAGCACGACGGCTCTGATCCGGGATCTGTTATCCAGTTTTTCAAGGATGGAAGGATGAAATATTTAGCTCTGATCATTGCCGTTTGTTGTTTGGCAGCCGGTTGTGCGACATCCCGACCCCTCCCTAGTGCCCAGACGCTTTCGCCGAGTGAAGAAGAGCAGATGCTTTGGCGCCTAGCACAGGAAGAACAGGACACCATAAACAACAGCGGGATGGTGTATCAGGATGCTCAAATCGAATATTATCTCCATCAGATCGCCGCAAAGCTTCAGACAAATTCCATCATGCCGGACATCTCATTTCAAATTAGAGTGATCAAAGATACCAATTTAAATGCGTTTGCCTATCCCAACGGAGTCATCTATATTAATATCGGAATTCTTGCGCGCATGGATAACGAAGCCCAGTTGGCCGCCCTTCTGGCCCATGAAATGGTCCACTGTACCCATCGCCATTCTTTGAGAACGCTGCGAAGCATTAAAGAGCGGACACTGGCAATAATCCCAACGGACCGGGAACTTGTTCAGCTTATTCATAAAACTGGGTCGATAGCCTCCATTAGCGGCTTCACACGCGAACTTGAAATCGAAGCGGATCGAGTCGGACTTGACCTGGCGGTTAAAGCCAACTATGATCCCAGAGAAGTCTTAAAGCTTTTTGAACTCCTGCAACAGGAGATTGAAATCGAGAGTATCGAGGAACCTTATTTTTTCGGCTCCCATCCCAACGTCCAGCAACGAATTGAGAATATTAACAATTGGCTGTCTGAGAAATATCGGGGGAAAATCACAGGCGTTAAAAACAAGGATGAATTTCAATCCAGGATATTCCGGTTAGTTCTGGACAATGCGTGCCTGGATCTCCGCCAGGGCAGGTTTTTCGTTGCCCAGAGAACAGTGGAAAAATTCCTGGCTGTAAAACCGAACGATGCCCGGGCCTATTTTCTTTTGGGCGAGATATTCAGGCAGCGAGGTCGGCAAGATGATGCAGCCGCAGCCATAAAAAATTATGAGAAGTCGATTTCTCTGAATCCGTCTTTTGCTGAACCACACAAAGCCATGGGATTGATACACTATAAGGACGGAGAGAAGCTTCTGGCAAAACAATATTTCGAATCATGCCTGTTGCTTTCACCGGATATTGCCGACAAGGCTTACATTCAGGGATATTTAAAATTGTGTGTAACCAACGGAGAAGGATAATGAAAACAATACTCGCCATACTTGTCTCTCTATTTTTAATTGCCGGCTGTGCATCTGTGGCCCAGGAGCGCAGCTTGAAAAATTTACCCGTTAGCGACTTTTTAGTTGAAATACCAGCAGGATGGTGGAAACCTAAACACATTGACAAATATCTTTTTACAAAAGACGGGGTTTTCCTCCAATATGTGCTCATCCAGCAGCGCCCGATCGATCGCCCTTTCAGGTATACGAAAAAGAAATTAAATAAGGGGATGCTGCCCCAGGAAGCATCCGGTATCATTATTGACGAAATTGCCTCAGACCGCCGTATTTATAAATTTAATGTCATCGAAAACGCGCCTGCGATCATAGACGGACGTGACGGTTTTAAAATTTTGTTTGCCTACAAGGATAAAAAGGGTTCGGCCTTCAAAACACTTTACTATGGGTTTATCATGGGAGACTCGTTTTACAATTTGCGTTATAACGCTGCTATGCGGTATTACTTTGATAAGGATATTGAAGCCTTTGAGCAAATCCTCAGCAGCTTCAAGGTAGCTAAAGATAAAGCTAACGGACTTATAACCCGGAAATAGGTCATATCCACAGGTTTTTAGCGAGAACCTTTGGTTTGGTTATAGGAATCGAAGGCTAATTTAACTATCGCAATGGGCCGTTAATTCGTATCGCTGCAAAAGCTCCGCCACTAGGAAACCAAGCCACAAAAAAAATAAAAAATTCTCAATAAATATCAATAAATTCAGTTTTCCCGTCGCCGAACTCTACCAGTGTGTCGGCGGCGATGGCTAATCCTTCTTGCAGATGCGCGCTCTCAATTCCGGGAACGGCATAGGCATAAAACAACACATCTTCGGTATCTTCTCTCACCCGGGTCTTTTCATCCGCCCCCTGACAAAGCACGCAGACGATTTCTTTGTCATCCCGCAGCACTATTTCACTTTTTGTCGTGCTAAAATGGCGTCCGCCCATGCCTTTACAGATTTCTTCCTCGTCGGCGACATCCAGTTGCAAACTCCCGTCAAACTGTTCATAATCAGTTACCGCCACAAGGATACCGGCACACATTTCGGCCATAAAATGGGCATCGACGAAAAGGGAATAGCGGGGAAAACCGCTGTTGACGGTTCGTTTGAGATGTTTGGTCAGCGGACAGTCGAATCCGAACTGCTTGAAAAAATCAGCATAAATATCTACCCGATTTGAAATTTGGGCCAGCCTATCCCGCCTTCTCATCTTCCGTAACAGCTTTCTTTTATACGCATCAAACCCGGCCGGGTTTAAAACGTGATGGCAACCGCTGATAAGGGTGAGCCCGAAGCCCACATCGGGATAGGCTTCCTGGTATCGCAGTGACATGGAAAAATCATGATCCACGGTATGACCTCCTTTGATTTGGTTAAACTAATGGCATTCTTGACTCTCTATGTCAAATCCGTGACTGCTGAATGACGATCAAGCGTTTAGACCGCAGTCGCTGTATCCATATGATATTCTACCTATATGCGTGTAAGTTGGATATTTTTTTGTTGCATACCGCACCGATTGGTATGCTTCTTGCTAAAACTCAAAGCACACAATAGCACTTAAATCAAAAAAAATACTAAGGAGATTGAGTCATGTTTAAAAAAGTTGTTCTTTTCTTGGCATTGGGTATTTTTTTCGTCGGTTGTGCAACCGTACCAAGCACACCATCACCGGCGAATACACCACAGGAAATCGTCGTAAGAGTCCAGGCTGCGGAACCGACGAAACTTACGGTTGAAGATGGACAAAAAGATCGGGTGAACAGATCTATGGAAGTGTCTAATCCAGAAGGGAAATTATCCCAGCTTTCGTTCATTTCAAGCAACAAGGCTTTTGTCAAAATCTTCTCAGGCCTATCGGTGGCGGATGTGACTCGGTTGTGGAACGATCTTGTTGTTCTGGAGAATAACACTGAGATCCGCGACGTGAATTTGTTCATCAATTCTCCCGGCGGTGATGCGTTTTCAGGATTGGCTCTGGCGGATCAGATCGAACGGGCCAGAAGAAAAGGCTTTAAAGTCACAGCCCATGCCTCCGGCATCATTGCCAGCGCAGCTGTGCCGGTCTTCGCGGTTTGCGATGTTCGTCTGGCTGCACCCGGAACTATTTTCATGGTGCATGAAGCCGCTCTGTGGAAATGGCCGGGACGTGAAACCGCTTCCGATATTCAATCGCAAAACGATTTAATGCATCTGCTGCGGGATCGCTATATCGGCAAACTGGTCGACAATTCCAAACTCAACAAAACAAAGTGGGAAGAGTTGGAAAAAAAGACCACCTGGTTCAGTGCCAACAAGGCCATGGACTGGGGACTGGTAGACAATATAGAGTAAACCCTGATAACCGGCTATATCCATCATGCTGTGCGCACACTTGACTCAAGCTTCTCACACCCTGTGATCCGATCTCACGCACGCAGCAATTAACACCATAAAAGGTCGTTAAAGTCAGCTATGCTTTAACGACCTTTTTCTTTTCATGGAAATACTTTGCCTGGATTGAGGATACCATTGGGATCAAACAACGATTTAACGTGTTTCATCCATTGCAGACTGGTTCCATGTTCGGCAGTCATGTATTTTCTTTTTCCCAGCCCGATTCCATGCTCTCCGGTGGCTGTACCGCCCAGCTCAATGCATTTGGAAACCAGACGGTGGGAGATTGCTTTGATGAGATCCCATTTTTTCTGATCGCCTTTTTCACCGACAATGTTCAAATGCACATTCCCGTTTCCGGCATGGCTGATGTAATAACTGACCAGATTGGTTCCGGCCAGTTCATTGCGAATGTCCCTGATCAACGCCGAATAGGCGGTTATGGGTACAGCGACGTCCATCACCATGATACCGCAATCCGGATGATTGCGGGGAATCATCTCACCCAGTGCATGGCGCGCCTTGAAGATACGATCCCTTTCCGCCCGACCTAAACCCGGCTGGAATTGGCTGCATCCATCGGCCTTGCAGATTTCCTCAGATATTTCCAATACCTCCGCTAATTGGCTGGTGGTGGCGCCATGAAATTCCATAAAAAGCGTCGGCGAAACATTTAATCCCAGACTTTCTTCCTTATTCATT
>CAMYLH010000026.1 GCA_947259065.1 uncultured Desulfobacterales bacterium | reverse complement strand
CCGGCCAACGCGACGGGGCAACTTTTCCCCATCAGGGCAAGGATCTCGGGGATATTGCGAAATCCATACATCGCCCAAAACGGAGATAAAGCACATATACACTCCGGTTTATGGTTGTCATCCTTATAATTCCGGTTGGGCGCATCCATAGCGATGCCCTGGTCGTTTTCCCTTGCAAACCCCTCTTTAGCCTGATTCAGGCTGGGGTGGGCCTGAATGGAGAGGGGTTTTACAGCCGCCAGCACTTTGAACAGATACGGCAGCTTGTTGTCAAATGCCAAAGCCACAGTATGTCCCAGAATCTCTTGCGGATACGTTGCGATTAATTCTGCTAGCGACAGCCAATGTCCATCATAATTTACAAACGATGGCGCTTTGGGGTGAGCACCCATCCAAAGCTCGGCTCTGGGTTCATGCGAAGGGTTTTGCTCTCCGAGAAGTGCAGGAATTGCGGTTGGGGACCCCCAAGCATAATTCTGTATGGTATTTTTAAGCAATTTGATAGTATGCATGGTTTCGCCATTACATGATAAATGTTAAAATTATTTGAAAAAATTAATGTTTTCCTTCAGATGGACGATATTAGAAATTGAAACCATTTAGGGTACTTTAACCGGGAACCGTGAACGCTGAACCGTTCAACCTAAATAATAAATTAATTCGGCAACAGCAAGTTTTTTGGTATCGAATACCGAAAAATATATTAACCTAATTACGAAATCAATTTTTTTTTGATATTTAAACATTATGATGATTGTAGAGTCGGCAAGTATTACCGATAGGGGCAAAAAACGAAAAGCCAATGAAGATGCCCTGATTCTTGAAGATGCCCTGGGACTTTATGTCGTTGCCGATGGGATGGGTGGCCATCTGGCCGGGGATATCGCCAGTCAGATGGTTGTCGAAACCATCGGGGCGTACATAAAAAAATCAATAGGCAATGACGATTGTGATCAAACTGCCGACTTCGATGAAACCCTCTCCCGGGAAGCCAACCGTCTTCTCAGCAGTATTCGCATCTCCAACCAGGTCGTGCATGAAGCGTCTCTGGCAAACAGATCCCGCCGGGGCATGGGTTCAACTGTGTCGGCCGTATACTTTACCGAAAGCACCCTGATTGCGGCCAATGTCGGAGACAGCCCCATTTATCTGGTTCGTGACGGCAACATCAAGCAGCTGTCGGTACCCCACACCTTTCTGGCAGAACAGTACGCTCTTAACCCGGAAAACGCCGAAAGACTTGGGATGGAATTTAGACATGTTTTAACCCGTGCAGTGGGAACGGAAAAATCGGTAAAAGCAGATATTTATGAAATTCAATGTTTCAGCGATGATATTGTGGTGATCAGCTCCGACGGTTTGAACGACAAGGTGCCACCGGAAGAAATCCTTGAACTGGCCCGCAACAATCGGCCCGATGTCGCATGTCAAAAACTGGTGGAACTGGCCAATGATCGCGGCGGGGATGACAACATTACCGTGATTGTGCTTAATGTCAAATTCGTTAAGAATTCACAAGATATAATTAATCGATTTTTAGCCCTGGTAAGGGGAATTCTTGCAAAATTCTGACTAGAGTAAAAAGCAGCCTAATTTAAAAAAATCCAGGAGCAGCAAGATGCCAAATTTAACCTTAAAATTTAAAGATACCACACTTGAGGATTATCAGCTTCAACAGGGCCATGCACTAACCATCGGCCGGCAGCAAAGCAATGACGTGATCATCGAAAATCTGGCTGTTTCCGGTCATCATGCCAAGATAGATTCGGTGGCAGACGGGTTTGTGTTGATTGATCTGCAAAGCAAAAATGGTTCTTTCGTCAACGAGGAGCTGATAAATTCACACTGGCTCAAAAATGGAGATGTTATCAGCATCGGGAAGCATTCTCTGGTCTTTTCCTATTCCGAAGAAGAGGTGATGTCCGCTGACGGTATGGATGAAGTGGAAGAAACCATGGTAATTGATACGAGCCAGCATCGCAATATGATGAAAAAGATCAATTCGAAAGTTTCTCCGGCCCAAACCAAAGGCAATAGGAATGAAAAGGTTGGGATTTTAAGCTATTTGGCTGGTGGAAAGGGCAAAATCAAGCTCAAGGGAAAGATTACCAAACTCGGCAAACACCCTACATCCAACATTGTTGTCAAGGGTCTATTTATAGGACGAACATCGGTTACTATCAGTAGAAGACCTGATGGTTTCTACTTAAGCTATGTCGGTGGTCTGTCAAAACCGAAACTCAATGAAAAAGTAGTGAAACGATCAGCCATCCTCAATAATCTTGATATCATTGACATCGGCACAACGAAACTGCAATTTTTTGTAATAAAACCTAATCAAAGAAAGAAAAAAATGATATAGCAAAATGCATGAAAATCGCATTTTTGCATTATCATCTAAAAACCGGCGGGGTCACCACGGTCTTAAAGCATCAGCTGGCTGCCATCGGAAAAAAATGCCAGACTCTCGTGCTTACCGGACTTCCGCCGGAGAGGCCGTTTCCTGCCGATTTCGTTTATATCCCCGAACTTGGATACAGCAGTCAGTTTAAAAAGAAAATTGATCCGGATGATGTGGCCGAATCGATCATCCATGCCATCCATCACAAATTTTCCGGATCGTGCGACCTCCTTCACGTACACAACCCCACCCTGGCAAAAAATACAAGATTTTTAGATATTTTAAAATCATTACAAAAAAGGGGCCTAAATCTCTTTTTGCAAATCCATGATTTTGCTGAGGACGGACGACCTTTAGACTATTTTGCAGACGAGTATCCGGCAGACTGCCATTATGGCGTCATCAATCAGCGGGATTATGACATCCTGCTCGCTGCAGGGCTGCAAAAAAACGGGTTGCACCGGCTGGTGAACGCTGTCGATCCGTGTTTGAGCAAGCCACATGTTGAATTGCAGAAACCCTTGGTCTTGTATCCCATCAGAGCGATCCGGCGCAAAAATATCGGCGAGGCCATTTTGCTGTCTTTGTTTTTAAGACACGGACAGACCCTGGCCGTCACATTGCCGCCGAACAGCCCGGCAGACATAAAAAGCTACAAGGGTTGGAAAGGTTTTGTAAAAGATCAGAAACTTAATCCGGAATTTGAAAAGGGCCTGGCGCATGATTTTAAAACCCTGGTGCAGTCTGCTGAATTTTTGATCACAACCAGCATCACCGAGGGGTTTGGCTTTTCTTTTCTTGAGCCCTGGCTTTTTAAAAAATTGCTGTGGGGACGCAACCTTCCGGACATCAGTCGGGATTTTACAAGAAACGGCATCCAGCTTGAACATCTCTATACCAGCCTGCGGGCCCCGTTGGATTGGATCGACCTTCGGCGCTTCAACCAAAAATGGACTGCCTGTGTAGAAAATGCCTATAAGCTTTTTAATTTGCCCGCCAATAAAAAATTGATTTCAAAGTCACTTGATTCAATAACAAAAGATGGGGTTATCGACTTTGGAATTCTGGATGAAACAGCCCAAAAAGAGGTGATATTACGTCTGATCTCCAGCAGACTGGACGCCGAAAAGTTGATTCAGATAAACCCATTTCTTTCTGATCCCGGCATGGTTTCGGGAAAAAATGAAATTGTTAAAAACAATAAACGGATTATTCAGCAATATTACAACCCAATAATCTACCGGCAAAAATTGCAGAAGCTTTACCAAAAAGTAATCTCAACACCGATCAAACATAGAATCGATAAAACCGCCCTGGCTGAAGCCTTTCTGAATCTGGAGCAGTTTAGCCTATTAAAGTGGGGGAATTACCCTGAGTAGAAATCCAGTTTAGGAGGCGGCGGCATTGATATCATTCCAAATGAGTGTAAATGGAATAGTGGCATGATAGAAAAAAAATCCGTTCAAAAATATCTGCGCCATCTGGTACCCCTGCCGACATCCTTAATACCGCGAGGAAGATTACAGAATAAGATCAAATGCGTGCTGTTTGATATTTACGGGACCCTGTTTATCAGTGGATCGGGAGACATCAGCCTGGCCGATAAAAAATCGCCGGAAATTGGTCAAATTAAAAAACTGCTGGCCCAATATGCAATTCGAAAAACACCTCAAACTCTGTTGGGCGAGTACTATCGTGCCATTAAGTCAAGGCATAAGAAACTTCGCCAGCGGGGCGTTGATTTTCCCGAAGTCAATATCGATTGGATTTGGATGAAGGTACTACCGGAGAATGACCGCAATATCGCTAGACAATTTGCGGTGGAATTTGAATTGATTACCAACCCGGTATACCCCATGCCCAATCTTGCAAGGCTGCTGTCTGCCTGCCGGCATCAGGGTATCTCGATGGGTATCATTTCCAATGCCCAGTTTTATACCCCGTGCTTGTTCAGGTGGTTCCTGAATTCCGACTTAAAAGATCTGGCGATAGATCCCGAGCTTGTGTTTTACTCCTATCGCTACGAGGTCGCAAAACCGTCTCCCATGCTCTTTAAAAACGCTGCTGAAAAGCTTAAGGCAAAAGGCATTTCGCCCTCCAATGTTCTCTATTTAGGAAACGACATGCTCAACGATATTTACCCTGCCAAAGCTACCGGATTTCAAACAGCCCTATTTGCTGGTGATAATAGATCACTGCGCCTGAGATCGGATGATCCCCGCTGTAAAAATCTCAGGGCCGACCTGGTGATTACGGATCTGATTCAGTTGATTCGGCACATTTAATCGAACCGGCAGAAATCGAACAAATAATCCGCCAAGGCAGATCGATGCAAGGAACCGCTGCACCCTGCCCTATTCTTGGGCGAAAGAGTCACCGCCATAAATGGCTGCCGGGCATTTATTCTTGGAACCTGAAACCAAAAAATGTGTTAATCTTTTACGCGCTCGACATAGGCTCCAGTGCGGGTATCGATTTTCAATAGTTCGCCTTTTTCGATAAAGGGTGGCACCTGAAGTACATAACCGGTTTCCAGAGTTGCCGGTTTGGAATCACCCGAAGCGGTATCCCCTTTTACCCAGGGGTCGGTTTTTTCAACCTTTAAATTAATAAAAATCGGCAGGGAAATGCCTATAGGTTGGCCTTCGAACAGCAATATATTGCAGACGGTGTTTTCTTTAAGAAAATCTTTGGCATCGCCGAGCTGCTCTTCCGTCATAAATTCTTGTACATAGGTCGTCATGTTCATGAAACAGAATTTGTCTCCGTCTGCATACAGATACTCCATTTCCTGTTCTTCCAGATCCGGTTGCTTGAATTTTTCGCTGGATCTGAACGTTCTGTCAAATTGAACGCCAGTGACCATATTTTTCAATTTACATTTGTAAAGCGCCTGACCTTTGCCGGGTTTGACAAACTCAAACTGCACCAGAATGTATGGTTCACCATCAATTTCGATTTTGGCACCTTTTTTTAAATCACCACTTTCTAACATATTTAATTATTCCTCTCCGTAAATCGTTTTTAGTTCGTCAATGTTTTCTCGGCCTCACGCACGGCATCAACCAGCTGTTTCACCTTTTTAAGATCTTTTCTAAATCGAATCGGCATGCCATTGTTGTCCAGAGCGTTGGTACGGGTGCAGCTGTCCACACCGGCAGGTTTTACCCGCCGTATGCCTTCAGCTACATTGCCCGGTGATACACCGCCTGCGAGGATGACAGGGATGCGGCAGGACACAACCAACTCGGCGGCTGTATCCCAGTTGCACCTCTGCCCGGTTATACCAACAAAACCTTGGACCGGCTGGAGAGCAGTGCCGATCCCCGAATCATTCGCCAACATGGTGTCCGTCAGAAAAATATCGCTGACCGGTTCAAACCATCCGGCAAGTTCCAGGGTTGAAACCGACTTATTTTTACCATACTGGGCGATGGGAATGGAACGCATAATTTTTATATGTGGAAATCGCTCTTTAACATCTTTTTGGAGTTGGATCAATCGAAGGCAGTATTCCCAGACATCTTTTTCATTTACCAGAGATTCGCAGAAGTGAACAATATCCGGCTGATAATAATCCAGGGTGCGCAGGACGGATCCCAAGGAATTAAAGAGCGGTATCAAACTGCTTTTGGCAGGCGCAGAACGGAGCTGCCGGATTGTGTCTTTTACGCCGTGGACTTTCCAGTCCGTTTCGGAAACAATTACACTGCCGATCCGATCGACGCCGATTTCAACCAGCGATTCGGCCTCCAGTGGATCCTGCACCTCATAGATCTGCACGATGATGTTTTTCATGGTTATAAATGATAAAATATATTCTTTCCGAATTGGGAGCCGATTCTAAATTACGGTTGACAATTGTCGCTGTCTCTAACATATTCAGGCTGTTTTCGCAATCCGTTTCAAAGACCCCAAGGCCATTGAATCTTGTAGATGTAAGGTTAACGATTGAGTAGCTCTAATATTTTCATGCTATAATCAAGCGCCAAGATCTTATTCAAATAAAATTCAGGTGAAGTATGATACTCATTATCGATTTCGGTTCGCAGTACAATCAGCTAATTGCCCGCAGAGTTCGGGAATGCCATGTTTATTGCCGAATCGATGCGCCCGATATTACGGTTGCTGAAATAAAAGCACTCAATCCCGACGGAATCATCCTGTCCGGCGGGCCGGCAAGCATTTATGAAAAAAACAGCCCGAAATCCGATACTGCAGTTTTCGATCTGGGAATTCCTGTCCTGGGCATTTGTTACGGCATGCATTTCATGATCTCGGCACTCGGTGGAGTTGTCGAAGGAGTCGGAAGGCGTGAATATGGATTTTCTGAGCTAAACATCAAAAAGGCCGACGGTCTTTTTCAGGGGGTCAGTAAAAAAAGCACCTGCTGGATGAGTCATGGTGACTCCATCCGCAGACTGCCGCGCGGGTTTAAAATAACCGCCTCTACCGCCAACACGAAAATAGCAGCTGCAGTACATGCCAAAAAGAATCTGTTTGGCTTCCAATATCACCCGGAGGTGGCTCATACCCAAATGGGTAAAAAGATGCTGCGCAACTTCCTGTTCGATGTTTGTGGCTGCAGGCGTACCTGGACCATGAAATCATTTGCCCGCCGGTCCATTGAAGAAATCCGCTCGAAGGTGGCCGACAAAAAGGTTATCCTGGGGTTAAGCGGCGGCGTGGATTCCTCGGTGGTGGCCTTACTCCTTCATAAAAGTATCGGCAAACAACTGACCTGTATCTTTGTAGACAACGGCGTGCTCAGAAAAGATGAAGCCCGGAAACTCAAAGTTACCTTGAAACAGCAGCTCAACCTCAACATCAGGTTTATAAATGCAAAAACACTATTTTTAAGAGCACTTGCCAAGGTCACCGATCCCGAAAAAAAGCGCAAAATCATCGGCCGGCTTTTCATGCAAGTTTTTGAAGCGGAGGCCCGCAAGATAAAAGGCGCCGATTTTTTAGCCCAAGGCACCTTGTATCCGGATGTCATCGAATCGGTCTCCGCATTTGGGGGACCGACATCCGTTATCAAATCCCACCATAATGTGGGCGGTCTCCCCAAAAACATGAAACTCAAGCTCATCGAACCCCTAAAGTACCTCTTTAAAGACGAAGTGCGTCTATTGGGCAAAGAATTGGGGCTCGAGCAGGATTTGATCTGGCGGCAGCCGTTTCCAGGCCCCGGTCTTGCGATTAGAATCCTTGGTGAAATTACACATAGACGGCTGACCATATTGCGCAGTGTTGACGATCTTCTACTTGAAGAGATAAAAAATGCAGGCTATTATAAAAAACTGTGGCAATCATTTGCCGTCTTGCTGCCGATCAAAAGTGTGGGCGTCATGGGAGATCAACGTACCTATGAAAACATCGTGGCCATACGAGCGGTGACAAGCAAGGATGCTATGACGGCTGACTGGGCAAAGTTGCCTCATAAATTATTGGGTCGAATTTCCAACCGGATCATAAATGAAGTCAATGGCGTTAACCGGGTGGTCTACGACATAAGTTCGAAACCCCCCAGCACGATTGAATGGGAATAATAATTATGGCAGAAAAAAAACCTTCTGAATTTCGATTTAATGCTGACGATCAAGAACCCGATGAATTTTATCAAGAGGAAATGAAAGATCTGCGGCTTGAAAAATTAAGCCACCGAATTACCCTTATATCGATTCTTCTGCCCTGCTTGATTGCTGTGGCCATCTATTTCGGTTACCGGGACCTGACCACCAGAGTACACCAGGGGCGCGATAGCGGAGATCTGGAAGTCCAAAAGCTATCACTGCAAATGGAAGCGCTTTCCAAAAAATTCAATGAAAAATTAATTACGTTCTCAACAACCTTGTCTGCTCAGGATAAAGATTTTGGCAGTTCAATCTCCAGCAAACTAAATACCATTAATAATAATATCGAAGAGTTAAATGAAAGCATAAAATCTTTAAATCAGAATTTAAAACAAACGAAAGGCGCCATAAAAAAACTAGATGAGGCCAAAGCCGACAAAAAAGGCCTGAACACTGCTACCGCAAATTTAAAGGCTGATTTAAATTCCCTCAAAAAAGAATTCCAATCGCTGACAGGCATTCGCGGAGACCTAGAATCGGTATCGTCTCAAATAAAAAATCTGAAAATTCAGTTTACAGAAGAAATGGCAAAGGCCGCCGAGAATAGCACAAAGTTAAAAAAAGAGTATGATCTGGCGCAGGCATCGATTGCCACGCAATTAAGTGAGAAAATCGATAAAGCCGCTTTGGGTGTTGAGCTCTTGATGTTTAAGAAAAATCAAAGCACCCATTCTGAGGAAATCACACGTATTACCCAGATATTGGATTCGATTCAAAATAAAATCGGAGACATGCAAATAGATTCTAAATTGAACCGTCAGAATGATGAATCCATCTCAATAAAATTACCACCCGCGCAATCCAGCAAGACCGAAAATGCAGGCTCAAATCAAAATAAGAGCCCTTCAACTATTGAAGATTTGAATTTACAGGAGCAGGACCTGCCCCCCGAGTAGGCATTGGGCGCTTGGTGGGCTGGT
This sequence comes from uncultured Desulfobacterales bacterium, assembly GCA_947259065.1. Classification (GTDB taxonomy): domain Bacteria; phylum Desulfobacterota; class Desulfobacteria; order Desulfobacterales; family JAFDCJ01; genus JAFDCJ01. The sequence continues at coordinate 1,800 of CAMYLH010000026.1, read as the reverse complement.
GAAAATTACCCATACATGTCCTCTATATTTTATCACGACTTTATTCGAATCTACCATTATATGGTTTCAGGTGTCAGGAAACACTATGGATAAGAATTTGCTTATAGCGCTTTTGAAATCAGTAGCCGATGGAAAGACCTCCACCCATGATGCGGCCGGAAAACTTCAGCACATGGCGTTTGAGGACATTACTTATGCCCATATCGATCACCACCGTTCCCTTCGTAAAGGTTTTCCCGAAGTCATTTTCGGAGAGGGCAAAACCGCCGATCAAATCGCCGGGATCATGGAAAAGATGATAGCTCAGGAGAATATTATCCTGGTCACCCGGATAGATCGACAAAAAGCAAATATTATTTTGTCCCGATTTCCTAAATCCGTCTACCATGAAGATGCTCGAGTGCTTGTCCTGGAATTGAATACGATATCGATTAGAGGACGAGGTCCTATCCTGATCATTACCGCCGGCACATCAGATATTCCGGTTGCCAAAGAGGCATACCTGACTGCGAAGGCCATGGGCAACATCGTTGAGACCATATTTGATGTGGGTGTATCGGGGATTCACCGGCTGTTAAATCACAAGGAGCCGATTGCTAAGGCCGCAGTCCTGATCGTAGTCGCAGGCATGGAAGGAGCTCTCCCTAGTGTTGTCGCCGGAATGATCGATCGGCCGGTTATCGCCGTTCCGACCAGTGTAGGGTATGGCGTCAATCTCGGAGGACTGACCGCCCTTTTCGCCATGCTGAACAGCTGCAGTTCGAACGTGGCGGTGGTCAATATCGATAATGGCTTCGGTGCGGGTTATATGGCATCACTCATTAATAGAGTCTAGCTTTGAGTCAACCCATACGGATGATATAAGAAAAGAGGTATCATGCAGGTCAACCAAGCCATAATAGCATTCTCGCAGAGTGAAAAACTGAAAAGTGGAATTATCTGGGCAAGCCAGATTATCGAGATGTACATCGGTCTTTCGGAATCTGAAAAACTCGGCGCCGAAAGAGTACTTAAACCATTGATCAACATGATCGCCACCGAGATTCATGTTGCTAAGAAAGCTGCCCCCCACGATATCTGGCCGGATGTTGAAAAGAATATGAATACCGCTTTGGTGATGTTAAACTCAGGCGTAACCCACGAAGCGGGCTACCACCTTACCCAAGCCTTGACAAAAGTAACCACAATTGGCCAGCAATCGATGACCTTATTAACGGATAAAGGGTTGTTATAAATACACGCAGCCGACATATTCCATCATTGAAATCCTGGCCCTAGGAGCCAGGATTCTTTACTTCTGGAGAATACCATGAGCTTCGGCCAGCGAGTCCTTTTGTCAGTCGGTATATTGCTCATCGACCTTATCGTATTTTTTTTACCTCTGACGGCCCTATTTCTTGTCTATGTCATAATGGCAAATCCGGTATGGTTCAGGGAATTTTTACAAAAACTGAACCATACTTGAATAATACATTTCCATACTTAATTAATTAGTTTAGATATTAATATTTAAATTTCTAAAATCTATATTAAAAGTGATAATAAAAACTTGTTTTAAGCAATCATCCTTTCTCAGTCTGCGGCTGAAATATTTCATTCCATATCTTTTCAGTATCCTTCGATGGTATATCGTTTGTATCGAATAAGGGTTTGCTGAGTTCAGGAATGAATTCATCAAGTACCGAATTGATATGAGCGATAAGCTTGTCTATGTCCATATCATTTAAAGTCTTGATCATCAGTAAATCATCCTGGGTCTGCTGCCGAAAAAAATCCAAAGTTTGATATCCATTTTGGAAA
>CAMYLH010000025.1 GCA_947259065.1 uncultured Desulfobacterales bacterium | reverse complement strand
TGAAGCCCGGCGAGCATGTTTTTGGACGAGTGCGGCTGCACCAGAACCTTGAATACGACACCGCGGGATTTTTTTTGGAGACTTAACATTTTTTGATATTATTAATAATCTGAGTGGCAGAGATTGCTTCGGTTATGGGTATTAGCTCGATACGCCCCCCATAGCTTTCGACAATTTCCTGTCCCAAAATATCTGCTGATTCGTAGTCGCTGCCCTTAGTCAAAACATCAGGTCGAATAGCTTCAATAACGCCATCCAACTCACTGGTGGCAAAGACCACCACATAATCCACGCTGTCCAAGGCACTGAGGATACGGACGCGCTCGGTGGAGCTGATAACGGGCCTGCCTGCGCCTTTCAGGAGTTTCACGGAGTCATCGTCATCAATGGCGACAATCATGACATCGCCAAGCTGTTTGGAAGCAGAAAGGAGCCGGATATGGCCCACGTGCAAGAGGTCAAAACAGCCGTTGGTTAGCACGATCCGTTGGCGGTCTTTTTGCAGTTTTCGGCAAAGCTGAGAAATTTCGTTTAAGGACTTATATTTGGAAGCGTTGTCTTCGGAAGTTTGTTTTAAAGCCTGCAAGAGTTCCCTTTTGCTCACAGTTGCGGTTCCCACTTTACCAACCACAATTCCTGCGGCGGTGTTGGCCAGAGCAGTCGCCTCTTTCAGGGGCAATCCGGCGGCCATGCCAAGCCCCAAAACAGCGATGACGGTGTCTCCGGCACCGGCTACATCATAGACCTCTCTGGTCTTTGTGCTGATCTTAAACGCTTTACTGCCAGGTTCAAAAAGGACCATGCCGTCCTTGCCACAGGTAATCAGAAGTTTTTCGATCCCGGATCGTTTAATCAGGATTTTTGCTGCGGCCGCAAGGCTATTATCGTCTGAAATGTCCACACCCGAGGCCAGGGATGCTTCTTTGCTGTTGGGGGTGAGTAATGATACGCCTGAATATTTTGTAAAGTCGAGTCCCTTTGGATCGGCAATCGTTATTTTGTTGTTGTTTTTGGCGATTTTAACCAGATCGGCTATCAGAGTGCGGGTAATCAAGCCCTTGTCATAATCGGATATCAGAATCAGATCTACTTCGGGGATGATTTTTTCAGCCAGATTCGTGAGGGATTTGAAGGTTGAAGAGGCAACTTGTTTTTTTGTCTCACGGTCAATGCGAAGCACCTGTTGATGCTCTGCAATGATCCGCGTTTTTTTTGTCGTAGGCCGTGATCGTTCCGGAATTACACCGCGGGTATCCACGTCAAGATCGGTTAGTCTATTTAGCAGCAGCTTCCTGTCTTCGCCAATACCGGTGACGCCGAGCACGGAAACTCTCGCCCCCAAGGCAACCAGATTGTTGACGACATTGCCGGAACCCCCCAGGGTGGAATTCTCATTTTTAACCGACACCACCTGAACCGGAGCTTCAGGTGAGATGCGATCCACTTCTCCCCAGACATATTCATCGATCATTAAATCACCGACTACCAGAAGGTGGCAGTGGTCAAACCTTGAGATGTCTATCTGCATGGTTATTGATCACTATTCGGTTGATATCGGATTGCGATTTTCCAAGTCGGATGTTTCTGTTATTGGTCTTCCGTCTCTAGAACCGGCTTTTGCAAGGATCTTATCGATAAAACCAGGAGGGCGCACGACCTTCCCTTCCTGGTTGATGTACGGGTGTTTGGTATAGCCTTTGGCCAATAGCGTTTTTCCATCTTCCTTGTAGATTTTGTAGTCAAACTTGAGTCCGGCCTTCATTGTGGCGTCCAACGAAGTTTCAATCACCAGGACATCATCGTATTTGGCGGGCTTTGCGTATTTACAATGGGCTTCGGATACGGGGAGAAAAATGCCATTGTCCTCTACGGCTTTATAGGAGAGCCCCAAGGACCTGAACATTTCACTGCGTCCGATCTCGAACCAGCGAAAGTAGTTGCCATAATAGGCCTGGCCCATGTTGTCGGTATCTCCGTATATGACGCGGCATGTCGCGCGATAACTGAACATTAAGGGTTCTCCCTGAAATGACGAATGAATATTCATTCGGTATTGGTCATCTTTTCGATCAACCGCGAATTATTTTAAGAAGTTGGATTTTCAGTTCAGCATAATTAATCGCTGTCGGAAATTCTGTATATTCCTTTTTAACATTGCCCGGCGGACAATATAAAATTGCGTGGTCGGCTGCCTTGAGCATGGTGATATCGTTATAGGAATCGCCGATGGCGATTACCCTGTAATTTAGAGTTTTCAGCGCAAGAGCGACCTTTTTCTTGCCGTCGGGCTGACGAAGGTTGTATCCGCCAATGGAACCGTCCGCTGCAACGGTCAACGTATTGCAAAAAAGTGTCGGTCGGCCAAGTCTTTCCATTAAAGGTCCGGCAAATTCGACATAAGTGTCGGAAACAATAATGACCTGCATTATTGATCTGAGCCAGTCTAAAAACTCGAGGGCACCCTCCAGAGGTTCCATTTTGGCGATGACCGTCCGGATATCATCGAGCTTAAGATGGTTCTCATCTAAAATAGCCAAGCGTCTTTTCATTAGAACATCATAGTCGGATATATCTCTGGTCGTCAGTCTGAGTTCTTCAATACCTGTAATTTCAGCGAATTTGATCCAAATTTCGGGGGTAAAAATACCTTCTAGGTCCGAGCACACAATATCCATATAAATCCAATAAGTCCTTTCTTACTTTATATTTCAATCGAGTTTTTCATTCTCAATGCGGATGAGAACCGCTTCATTGCTAACGACATCTAAAGCGTTAATTTCGTTTAAGGCACGCTTTACGTCGGCCTCCCTGGCCGCATGTGAGAGCATGACCAGGGGGACGGCACCATTCATTTTGCGGCCTTTTTGATGAACCGATTGTAGGCTGATCCCATATTTGCCGATAATCCCGGATATGGTTGAAAGAACGCCGGGACGGTCCAGAGCGGAAAATCTGAGATAATAATGAGTTACAAGCTCATCGATAGGTAAAATCGGTATCCTGCGGATGTTTTCCTGCTGGTAGGAAAGTGCAGGGACTCTGCCGACGGCACCGGATAATATATTTCGTGCAATATCGACAATATCACTGAGGGCCGCGCTGGCGGTGGGCATCATACCGGCTCCGTGTCCGTATAGCAATATGTCTCCCACAGCATCTGCTGAAATTGTAATCGCATTTACAGTCCCTTTAATAGAAGCCAGGAGATTGTCAAATGGTATCATTGTGGGATGAACCCGGGCCTCAACTCTGCCATTTTCGTATTTGCTGATTGCCAGCAGCTTGATCCGGTAACCGAATTGTTCGGCAAACTCTATATCCAGCGGTGTGATTTTGGAAATACCCTCTACGAAAACATCCTTTAAATTAATCTCCATGCCGTAGGCCAGCGCCGTTAATATCGCAATTTTATGGGCGGTGTCGAAGCCTCCGACGTCCAAGGTCGGATCGGCTTCGGCATATCCATGTTTTTGGGCTTCAGCCAGTGCTTCCTGAAATGTAATTCCTTCATCCGCGATTTTAGATAAGATATAGTTGCAAGTGCCGTTTAAAATGCCGGTCATCGCGTTGATATGGTTGGCCACCAATGATTCCCGCATGGATTTTATGGTCGGCATGCACCCGCCGACACTGGCCTCAAAAGCCAGGTCGACACCCTTTTTGGCAGCTGCCGCGAACAATACATTACCGTGGCCGGCCAGAAGGGCTTTGTTGGCGGTAACAATATGCTTTCCATTTTCAATGGTTTTTACGATGAGGTCTTTGGCAATACCCTCACCGCCGATCATTTCAATCACAATATCAATTTCAGGATCACTGACTACTTTGTGGGCATCTTTTATTAAAATGCCATCCGGGAGGCGGATGCCTCTTTCCGTTTCTGTGTCAATGTCGGCAATCCACTTCAAATTCAAGTGTGCTCCCACCCGGGCGGTGAGAATTTCCTTGTTTTCAATGAGCAGCTTTGCCACACCGGTGCCAACCGTGCCGTAACCGAGTAAGCCGATATTGATTTCTCTCATCCTATATTCCAACTCCTTTGTTTCTCTGGTGACAATTTTAATAGCCGGCATCCAGCCGCGAGTATCCAGAGTCCATTACAGCTTTGCGAATCTCTGGGTTCTCTTAATTAAAAGAAATCCACTCATAATACAACTCCAATAAAGGGAAGTCAAAAAAATTGTTTTGACTTTTAAGCTGAATAAGTTTAATTTTCAAGGACTTTTCTTTGGCCAACAATCATTGACGGGAGATAGGCATGACCGATTCTTTAACCTATGCGAACGCCGGCGTGGATATTGATAAGGCCGACAAGCTGATCGGCACAATCAGTGAGATTGCGAATCAAACTCCCCGGATGGGAGTCATCGGTGAGATCGGCGGTTTTGGCGGGCTTTTTTCACCAAACTTCGCCAATCTTGACAGACCTGTGCTTGTCAGTTCCACGGATGGCGTTGGTACAAAGCTTAAAATCGCTTTTATGCTCGATAAACACGATACCGTCGGTATTGATCTAGTGGCGATGAGTGTCAACGACATCATCGTTCAGGGCGCGAAGCCGCTTTTTTTTCTGGACTATCTATCCATGGGAAAGCTGGACAGTCAGCAGGCGATTTGCATTATCAGCGGAGTTGGTGAGGGCTGCCGACAGGCAAAATGCGCTTTGCTCGGTGGTGAAACCGCAGAAATGCCCGGGTTTTACCAGGACAATGAGTATGATTTGGCCGGCTTTGCGGTCGGCATCGTTGATAACAGCAAAATTATTGATGGTACCGACATTCGAGTAGGCCATCGGCTCATTGGCATTGCTTCGAGCGGATTACACAGTAACGGATATTCCCTGGTACGCAAAATCTGTTTTGAAACACTCAAGCTAACCGTCGATGATTATGTGCCGGAACTCGGCAAAACCCTTGGTGAAGAGCTGCTCACTCCCACCCGGATTTATGTCGACCCCATTTTGAGTATTTTAAAAGATTTGCCGATTCACGGGCTTGCGCACATCACCGGCGGTGGAATTTCAGGCAATATTCTTCGAATTGTGCCCAAGGCCTGCAATATATTGATTCAAACAGAAATCTGGGATGTACCACCCATTTTTTCATTTCTGCAACAGGCAGGGAATATAACCAAACAGGAAATGAGACGTACCTTTAACAACGGAATCGGAATGATTGCCATCGTTCCCGCAGATTCGGCCCAGGATGTTTTACAACGATTGGAGGCAATGAACGAAAAAGCGTATCTAATCGGAGAAATTTTGGCTTGCAAGGATTCAAGCAGCCAAATCATATGGGAGTAGATGTGCTAAAGTCTAAAAAGTTAAACTCCACTGAAAATTCGGTAATGCGGAAGATCTTCCTCCTGCTTTCTAGTTTTTTGGACTGGCTTGCCAAAGGACATGATGGGAATTTGCCTTGCGTCGGCTGAGGTCCTAATAGCGCAGGCACCAGGAGGGTACCGAAAAAATAAGGTCACACATTCAGCATAGGCATACACATTATAGGCCAGGACGCAGCGGCTCTGACAGAGATCCAGCTCCCGGCCGTTTTATTTTATTTGCTCTTCGCTGCTTTATCCCGAAAAGGATTTTATGATCATTCTGGGTATTGAGACTTCCTGCGATGAAACCGCTGCCGCGGTGGTCAAGGAGGGAACCGTGATTTTGTCATCGGTGGTTGCTTCCCAGATAGAGATACACCATCGTTATGGCGGAGTCGTGCCTGAGCTGGCATCCAGAAAACATATTGAAGCCATTGTGCCGGTTGTTGGCGAAACCCTAAATAAAGCCGATTTGACTCTAAAGGATATTGACGCCATTGCCGTTACCCGGGGGCCAGGACTAGTTGGTGCGCTACTGGTGGGTTTTTCATTTGCCAAGGCTTGTGCGTATGCATTGGATATCCCGTGGGTGGGAGTGAATCATCTGGAAGGCCATATCAACTCTGTTTTTCTGGAGACCGATCCGCCTTCGTTCCCATTTGTCGCACTGCTGGTATCCGGAGGGCACACGAGCATTTATCATGTCACTTCTCACACTACCATGGAACTGATGGGTCAAACCCGCGATGATGCCGCCGGAGAAGCCTTCGACAAAGTGGCCAAGATGCTTGAATTGGGCTATCCGGGCGGAGTCGTCATCGACCGGATTTCGCGTGCAGGGGATTCGGATAGGATAAAATTTCCTCGATCATACCTGGACAAGTCCGGTTTCGATTTCAGCTTCAGTGGCCTTAAAACAGCCGTTAATCGTTATATCCTGAATCACAAGGATCACATCAAAGATCAAATACCGGATATCGCTGCCGGATTTCAGGAAGCCGTCATGGATGTTCTTTGTTACAAAGTTCTTCATGCGGCCATGCGAAAAAGTTGTGATCGTATTGCCCTGGTAGGTGGCGTGGCTGCAAACAGCAGGTTAAGGGAAAAGCTCAGGTTTGATGCTCAGGACAAGGGAGTCTGCGTTCATATTCCTTCGTCTCATCTGTGCGGAGACAATGCGGCCATGATTGCTGGGATAGGATATCATTACTTAAAAGCCGGGATCGTTTCGGGTTTGCAAGATGATGTTTTTTCGAGGAGTCGATAATTTAAAGTTTTATTTTATTCACCACGAAATACACGAAACACACAAAATATTTATTAATCTATTACATTCAAAAAACATCTATAAATACTTATTTTTCAATTTTATAATTCTTTTTACTGAATGAACTCCTTTTGCCATCATGTCAGCGGAACCCATAATCCCCTGTAAAATTTCGTTGTAGGCGATCTCGATATTCGGTCCTTTATGGCATAAAAGGGCGAGGTCGATCTCGGCTTCAAGTATCCGATGGATCGCCGTCTGAATATCGTAATGTTTGACGATAGCACCCATGTCAAGATCGTCAGTCAACACTAGGCCGTCAAATCCCATTTGCTCTCTTAAGAGGACCCTCGCAATTTTATTAGACAAACTGGCTGGCCATTGGGAATCAAGTTTTTTATAAAAGATATGCGACAGCATCACACCGGATACCCCGTGCTGAATGCCGGCTTTAAAGGGGACAAGATCTGTTTTCTCAATGGCGGACATGTCCTCATCCAGCATGGGAAGATCCATATGGGAGTCCAGGATCGTCCGGCCGATTCCGGGGAAATGCTTGGCGATGGCAATGATGTTGTTGTGCTGTAAATGTTCGATGACCTTGACCCCCAGTCGTGCGACCCAGGCCGGATTTCCACCAAATGCCCTTTTTGCCATGATACTGTTAATTTCCTCAGGCGCAACATCCATGACCGGAGCCATATTCATATTTATGCCGACCCGGGCCAACTCGGCGGCCGTTACGTCGGCAAAATGGATGGCGTCTTCTTCGGTATCCATATGAGGATTGCCGGGAAATTGTGTAAAGGGTTCTTTGAGTCTGGCGACCTGCCCACCTTCCTGATCTACGGCAATGAACAATGGAGGTTGCTCACACAAGCGGGCATAAGTCTGAATATCTTTGCACAACTGCTTTATTTGTTCCGGTGTTTCAAGGTTTCTAGAGAACAGAATAATGCCTCCGGCTTTGAGGCGATTAATCAAAAATTTAAGATCCGCATTGAGTGTGGTTCCGCTAAATCCGGCCATCAGCCGCTGTCCGGCCAATTGTTCGCTTGAGAAGGCAGTTGTCGGCATTTCCTTGGTTCCCGGGTGGCATTAAAATACGGAAGTATAATCCAAAAAAAGAGCAGAGTCAATTTTAGACTCTGCTCTTCATGGATCTTCCTGGAATGCTTTGAGTGTTGAATTCCAGGTTTATGTTCAGTTCGGTTGAGCCGTCACTGCGGTTGATTGCGTGTGGAGTCGCCCGAATCTGCAATGCAGTGGTATGTACTGCCAGTCAGCACATACCAAAGGCCGTTCTGTGTTCAGTTTCCGGCCTTATAATTTGTAAAAAAGCTACCCTAAATGCCGTTGTTCTCGTGTGGTATCTTCTCAATATGTTTTTGGGAAGTCCGTCAGAAAAGATGCACGCACATCCGAGAAGCCGTTTTTATTAATTCACATACTTTAACACCGTTTTCTTAGTACAATAATTGTGCCAAAATGGCTTTAATTAAGATTACTAAATAAATACAAATGGTTAAGCTTTACCTTGTGAGCCGAAGACAATACCACTTGAAAGAAACCGTCAATTTTTCGACTCCCATTTCAGTCAATTCTTTCGCAACGGTTCTAATATTAGTGATTTCGCTACACGCTTCATCCTCTTTTTCTGGATTCATAGCAACGCCGTTCGAAAAACCCGGATGTCGTTGTATCCCAGACTGCTTCGTTTTCGTGTATGAATTTTGGATCTCCTTCCCAGGCACCACAGGCTTTTACTACCGTCTCACCCAAGGTGAACTTGCGGCCACAGGCGGCACACCCTTCTGAATTGAGGGTGTTTAGTTTTTCAAGATCGATGATGAAGGTTTGGCCCCTTCTGTTGAATGCCACCATATTCAGCTCCTTGAGTTATTTAATTGAAATTTTAAATTAAGGTAAGGGCGGTATGTTTCTGTGTCAAGCCATATGAGGCATTCGCAGCCGTTCCGGTGTTCCAAGGCCCAGAGTTCAAGGTTATTGGAGCGTTGATCGGTCTACTTTGGACTGAGTGCGAACGCTACCAAACATTCTATTCTGAAGCGGTTTCAATGGCAGATCGTCCAGCTTATTTTTTTCGTCTCAATTGATACGTACGTACGGCTTTATTGTGCTCTTTTAAGGTTGTTGAGAAATGGTGGGTATTGTCTTTTTTGGAAACAAAATAGATAAATACAGTCCTTTCAGGATAAAGGGCCGCTTCCAGAGAGGCTCGCCCGGGGTTTGCAATGGGACCGGCGGGAAGTCCCTTGATTTTATAGGTATTGTAGGGCGTATGGGTGCTGAGGTGTTTGCGTGTGAGATTACCATTAAAATTTTTTAGGCCGTAAATTACGGTCGGATCCGATTCCAGGCGCATTTTCTTTTTTAAGCGATTGTGAAAAACTGATGAAATAATCGGTCTTTCAAAGGCTGCTCCGGTCTCCTTCTCAATGATTGATGCCAGGGTTACAATCTGGTGAATCGTAAATCCGAGATCTCTTGCCCGCAATTTCCACTCGGTTGTAAAAACCGCCCAGAACCGGTTCAGCATCGTCGAAATGATCTGTTCCATGGTAACCTCTCGCGGGAAAAAATAGGTATCCGGGAACAGATATCCTTCAAATGATGGGGCTTCAATACCGCTTTTACCTGCCAGAACAGTGTCAGTGGCCGTATTGATAAAATCGATTTTTGAGCCGAATTTAGCGTTTTCTACCAGCACGGCGATTTGAGAGATGCTATACCCTTCCGGAACGGTAAGCTTATGGAGATTGACGGCTCCCTTTACCATGATTTCCAGGATCTGGCGCGGGGGCATGGCTGCTGACAGTAAATATTCCCCGGCTTTAAGGCGCTTATCCAAGCCTTTAAAACGGGCAATTAGAATAAACTTCAACCGACTTTTAATAAGGTTCGCCTGCTGGAGGATATCCGCGGTGGTCTTTAAGGTTTGCCCCGGGCGAACATTGACGATGACATTTTGTGAGGCATTGACATCTGCGGGCGAATCAGCATAGATGCGGAGTTCAAAAATAAGCCCGGCTGCCGCACAAACCACTATGAATAGAGAAATTAAGATAAAGAGCAGCGTCTTTTTCAATATTAAAAATGCTCCTTTCGGATGAAGTCGACGTACACGGCAAAAAATAGTATCCTTTTCATCTTGCCATTCGGACCATTTGGACATCTAATAGCATAGTAAAAAACACTGCACCTTGTCAAAGGTCTAAACCGTCGAACACTGATTTTTTCAGGGGTTTTGCTTGACAATGGTGAGTTAAATTAACTAATGTGTAGCCTAGTGAAGTCGGTGTGTTAGATCCTTACTTAATGCTGACATTAATAAATGCTGAACGGTTATGAAATCTCTTCAATTCACTGAAAAGGGATTCGTTAAAATCTTGTGAGGGATGGTTTATGGGGAAACCTAAGTTAAAGCAACATCATATCAATCGGGATTGGTGTAAGGGTTGTGGCATCTGCGTGGAATTCTGTCCCAAAAAGGTCTTGGAATTGGATAACGACGACAAGGTCATAGTGGCGCGGCCGCAGGATTGTATCTGTTGCAGGCTTTGTGAACTGCGATGCCCGGATTTGGCAATTGAAATCGAATTGGAAGCGTAGGGTGTATAAATGAGTGAAAATAAAAAATTCGTTCAAGGCAACGAAGCCTGTGTTGAAGCTGCTCTTTATGCCGGACTTGATTTTTATGCCGGTTATCCGATTACGCCGTCCACCGAGATAGCCGAAATATTGTCTTATCGGCTTCCCCGGATCGGCGGTAAGTTTATTCAAATGGAAGATGAGATTGCATCGTTGTGTGCTATTATCGGCGCCTCACTCACCGGTCGCAAAGTCATGACGGCTACCAGCGGCCCCGGTTTTTCATTGATGCAGGAAGCCCTCGGATATGCGGTTATGGCTGAAATACCGTGCGTTATCGTTAATGTTCAGCGTGGCGGTCCTTCCACCGGAATTCCGACCCACGGCAGCCAGGGGGATATCAACCAGGCTCGCTGGGGAACCCATGGAGATCATGCCATCATTGCGATGACGGCCTCTAATCATCAAGATGTCTTCGCTGTTACGGTAGAAGCTTTTAACCTGGCCGAAACGTATCGCACGCCGGTCATACTTTTATTCGATGAGGTCGTGGGGCACATGCGCGAGCGCCTCGTTATACCTGAACCGGGCGTCATTCCACTGGTGGACCGACTCAGGACATCGGTGAAGGAGGGTGTGGATTATCATCCCTATCTGCCGCGGGAAGATGGACGTCTTCCCATGTCGGATTTCGGCAGTGTTCACCGCTACAATGTTACCGGATTATTTCACGACATGTGGGGATTTCC